>DASYSA010000383.1:0-6713 GCA_036003885.1 Blastocatellia bacterium
GCGGGGCGAGTCAATAAAATGTATGTTTCAGTGGTCAAAGAAGAGTGCGATTAAAGGTGGGACTCAAAGTGGCAGGAACATCTGTTCTCATTAACACCCCACTTCAGTGGGGTGTCTGGTGAGGGAACGGTGCTCGCGGAACCGTTTTAACGGTTTCCGATCTGCCCACGGTGAGCTCAATCTTCCTTCTGTACAGAGTCTGTCGAGCAGGCCGGGTGGCTACCACAACGGGGAAACCGTTAAAACGGTTCCCTGGTCGCCCCGGACGGACCCACCCCACTGAAGCTGGGTGGTTAATGAGATGTGCGCCGAGCCGTGGAGCGCGGGAGTCAAGCGCCTATTCTCGTAGCGAGTCTGAGTTTCAATTGCACCGTCAAAAAAAACCGGAGCCTTTAATGACCACAGCGAGCGAGCAGGGAAAAGTGTTGGTAACCGGCGCCACCGGCTTCGTGGGAAGCCATCTTGTAGATCATCTTCTCGAGCAGGGGCGTTCGGTCCGATGTCTCGTCCGCAAGTCGAGCAACCTCCGATACCTCAAGGATCCAAGGCTCGAGTTTGCTTACGGCGGTCTCGATAACTCGACCGACTGGGATAACGCGTTTGCCGGTGTCGACACGGTCTACCACGTCGCCGGAGTGACCTTCGCCCGCCGCAGCAAAGACTACTACGACGTGAACCATCGAGGAACCGAAGCAATCCTGGGCGCCGCGTTGAAGCACCGCGGCTTCATAAAGAGATTCGTGCACGTCAGCTCTCTCGCGGCAATCGGACCCGGGCGGGACGGGTGTCCGGTTGACGAAGAGACCCAGCCCGCTCCGATCACACCTTATGGCCGCAGCAAACTGATGGGCGAGGAAGCCGTCCGCGCGGTCGCCGACCTCCTGCCCACAACGATAGTTCGGCCGCCGGCGGTTTACGGTCCCCGCGACTACGCCTTATACGAGCTCTTCAAATCGATAGCTCGGGGTCTCGCGCCGACGATTGGAAGAGGCGATAAACAGATCAGCCTTGTGCATGTCGACGATCTGGCTCGCGGCATGATCCTGGCAGGCGACAGCGATGCCTCGATCGGCCGCGACTACTTCATCTCCAGTGAAGAGGTCTATTCGCTTCGCGCAATTACGGAGTTGCTGGCGAAGATATTCAGCCGGCGAGTCAGAACTCTCGTGATACCCCGCGCGCTGGCCTTCGTATTGGCCGCTGTTGCCGAAGTCGCCTCCGCTGTGACCCGAAAGCCGCCGGTCATCAACCGCGATAAGGTGACCGACCTCTCACAGCAGTGTTGGGGCTGTTCGATAGAGCGCGCAAAGCGCGAGCTGGGCTACAGCCAGCGAGTCCCTCTTGAATCAGGATTGCGAGAGACGATCGAGTGGTACAGACGAGAGGGTTGGTTGTGAGCAAGGCGGACTCCGAGACCGCGGAGGGAACCGACGCGCCGACCTCGAAGGCGAACGGCGCACTCGGATCTTTGATCCCGGCCGATAAGGTCATCATTGCCTACGTGGCGACGATTGCGGGACTGGTGGCGCTGTCGGCCGGGCGCATTCAGTACTGGTGGGTCATTGTCATTGCTCACGCCGCGGCGATTGCGGGAATCGTTCTGATTGCAAGTCATCATCGCCACGTCGCCGCCTCGCCGCGCAGTCTTGCCGGCCTCGCACATGCCTGGTATGCGCTTGTCCTCGTGCCCCTCTCCTACAAGGAGCTTAGTTACCTCATCCCGCTCGTTCACCCGCGCGATTTCGATTGGGAACTGGCTGCGATAGACCATCGCTTGCTTGGCGTTCATCCCACGGTCTGGCTCGAGCGAGTGACCTCACCCTTGTTGACCGAGATCCTGCAGCTCTCGTATATCACCTACTATTTTCTGCCGCTCCTGTTGGGTGTGGCGATGTGGCGCAAGGGCTGGTTCCACGAGTTTCAGTTCTTTCTCTTCGTCATAGTGCTTGGCTTCTACCTGTCCTATCTCGGCTACATAACGGTTCCCGCGATTGGACCGAGATTCATCCTCGCCGATAAGCAAACGGTGCCGCTCGCGGGGATCTGGATGTTTGATCGTATACGCATTTCGCTGGATCAAGCGGAGGGCATCACACGGGACTGTTTTCCAAGCGGGCACGCAGAGCTGAGTCTGCTCGTGCTCTACTACGCGCATCGATTTCACAGAAGATTGTTTTGGTGGATCTTGCCGGCGGCGAGCGCGCTGATCATCTCAACGGTATATTTGCGTTATCACTACGTTATCGACGTGGTGGCGGGAGTGTTGCTGGCCGCGCTTATTGTGGTAGCGGCCGGTCCGCTCTATCGCATGCTGGGAGGAAGTGTCAAAGATCAAAGGCCGGCCTCTGATCACTGACGCTGCAATTGAAAATTATGCTCGTGTCGCTACTCGGTTCTTTCGCTTTTTTCGTGCTCGGTGTTTTATCTTTGCGCGGTGTCCGCTGGGCTTACATTACCTTCGTCTTGATGGGCCTGCTCTACTTCCCGGTGAAGGTCGGCTTTCGATTCGACCCACAGCCCTGCGAACTCACCTTCAATCTTCCGCTTGCCATTCACTCTCTGTCCAACTACCCGCATATTGTGCTGTTCGCATTGTTCTTCGTAATGTCGATCGCGCAACTTCGTGTGGCCAACCGGTCAGCGTTCGCTTGGGCAGCCCTGGCAACCATTGTGATGGGGGCGCTGGTCGAAGTCGAGGAGGGCCTCACCAATCTGGGACACTGCCGCTCGCGAGATCTGATCCCCGATGCTGTCGGTATCCTGGCAGGGTCAGTCATTGTTTTGCTCTTTAATAGACTGCGCAGGAGACCACCGCCGGGTTAGTCTCTTATGTGGCGCGGGTGGCCACCCGCACTCGTTGAACCGAAGCGCGGATCACGCGTTGTGTAAATCAACCGGCGGCTCAACATTGAAATTGATCCACTGTCCAGACATCGGGTGCGTGTCACGATTTTGCGCACTCACAGCCTGTAGCGGAATCCCGGGGGAGTCACAGAAGGCAGAGTGCCTGACCCCGTCACCCCCGTCTCTGGCTTCTCGCGCAGAATAGCGACGCGCACCCCAGACATCCCGATTCTCGACGAAACCCTCGCCCTTGTGTTATAACGCTCTGACCGATAGTTATTCGCAGGCAGGAGCGAATGATCATGTTGAGTGCCACAAGGCTGATCCGAACACCTCTGCGATAGATGCTAAAGCTCACCCTTTTCAAAGCGCTCACAAAGCCGGTGGCCGCCAAGCTCGCGTTCCTGCAGGGCGCCGCTTCTGCGGTATGGACTTTCCCTTCCGTGCTTGGATCGGCGATCCTGATATCGTGGGCCGCCGAGGCTGCGCAGTTCCTGATCTCTCAGGGCCTGGCGCTGGCGATACTGGCATGGCTTCAGACTTTGCCGGAGTTCGCTGTGGAAGCCGCGATAGCCTGGGATGCGGGCAAGGCCGAACTGACGTTCGCCCCGGGATCCTACGAGGCCGCTCACGCTACTGCGCTCATGACCGCTAACTTCACCGGCAGCCTCAGACTGCTTGTGGGTCTGGGCTGGCCGATGATCTACGCGACTGCAGCCTTCTTTCATCACAGGAAGACTAAAACGCGGTTGCGAGAAGTGGTGCTCGAAGACGAGCACGCAGTCGAAGTGGTGTTCCTGTTGATCTGCATCGCCTACTTCTTCGTCGTCTGGTTCAAGGGCACTCTGAACTGGGTCGACACCGTGTTCCTGACGATCATCTACCTGGTCTATCTCTTTTTCCTCAACAAGATTCCGCCTCAGGAAGAGGAGAAGATGGACGACATGGATAGGATTCCTCGCTTCATCCTGAGCCGGCGGAAGAGCATGCGTAACTCAATTATCGTCGGCCTGTTTCTGGCAGGAGGCTTGATTCTCTTCTTTGCGGCGCATCCCTTTTTGGAGAGCCTGAAGGGTATCGCCGTTGGCCTGGGGATTTCGACGTTTGTGTTCGTCCAGTGGGTGGCGCCCTTCCTCTCTGAGTTTCCCGAGAAGGTCTCGGCGTTCAACTGGGCAAGGCGTGTTAAGACTGCCCCGATGGCTCTTATGAACATGGTAAGCTCGAACATAAATCAGTGGACGATGTTGGCGGCGATGCTGCCTATCGCGTACGCTCTGGCACTGGGCCGCGCGGGAACCATAGTCTTCGATGACCACCAGAAGGTCGAGATACTGATGACCATCGGACAGTCCCTGTTAGGCGCGTTGCTTCTCGCGAACATGCGATTCGGGTGGTGGGAGGCGGCGCTGATGTTCGCCTTGTGGTTTATTCAGTTCGGGCTTTCGGGACTCGAGAAGCCACTGGGCGCTCCGGAGCTTCACAATAGCCTTGCCAGCGGACTTGCCGGGTGGTTATCGGTTGGCGTGGAACAAGTGGAAACGATTGCCCGCCGCGGCAAAGAGGTCATCACTGGTCTCTATTTCGTTTGGGCGGCGATCGCTCTGGTGATTGGGATCAAGAGCGGCACCCTCAAGGCGATCACGTCGTTCCCTCAACTGATGCGCGATCACTGGTGATCTTTCGAATACAGCGGCGACGCGGTCATCTTTCCGTGAATGATCGAGAGGTAATACGGTCATGCCAATCAAGACGATTCTGGTTCCGACGGACTTCAGTGATAACGCCCACGTGGCATTTCAAAAGGCCTTCGATCTGGCCGGCCAACTCGGCGCGAAACTCCACCTTCTGCACGTTCAAAATGAAAGCACTTTGAGAATGGCGATCAAGGAGGGACTGTTGCGCGATGATTCCACCGATGAGGAACTGCAGGTTGAGATCGGGCGGCTCATTGAAGAGCGATGCTCCAGGATACTCTCCGGCTGTGAGATCGCGGGGCTGCCCATCGAACACCTGTCGCGTCGAGGCGATCCCGAAGTAGTCATTGCCCGTTATGCCCGCGAGATCAACGCCGATCTTGTTGTAGTGGGCTTGCGGGGCGCCGGCCTGTCGGGTCTGATCAAGAGCGCGGTAATGGGATCGATTGCCGAGAGCCTGATCAGAAAATCACCTTGTCCGGTGATGGTAGTGAGGCTCGATCACAAGTAACACGCGGGCGCGCGGCGGCTCGGAGGGGTCGACGGTACCCGGGCGGGAACTATTGTCTGATTCGAGTTAACTGCTAAGATGGCTCCTACAGCAGAACAGAGTGGTTCAGAACAAAAAGTGTTTCTGGAGACCGAAAGCGAAAATGAGAAAGCTGATCGCATTCCTTCTAACGACTTTGCTGGTCGCTGCTGCGGCATGCACCCCACCACCTGGGCCGGGGAGCAGTGGAACGCCTAACCCGCCGTTTAAGGGAGACGTGCCGCAAGAGCCTTACGTTTACAAAGGACCGACCGGTCTTTACGGAGGACAACTGGTTCTCTCGCTGCCCGACGAGATAGGAACATTCAACGTCATCCGAGCTACCGACCAGGCTTCTGCCGACGTCACATGGGTGCATGTCTTTCGTTGCCTGGTCGATTATCGGAATGGCGAAGACCCGCCGGACTACGAGGCAGGACTGTGCACAAGGTGGGAAGCTTCGCCCGATGCGAAACAATGGACGTTCTATTTGAGAAAGGGCGTGAGGTGGTCTGATGGCGAACCCTTCACGGCCGATGATGTTCTGTTTACTTATGGCGTGGCGCTCGATCCGGCCGTTGACACTCCGATTCGCCCGTTCTTCTTGGAGGGAAGGGAAAATGGGAAAGACATTTACCCGGATCTGGAAAAGCTGGACGATTACACGGTTCGCTTCAATCTGCACAGGCCCAACGGCGAGTTTCTGGATGCGATGTTCAACCTGTTCCTGATACCAAAGCACAAATGGGAAGGAGCATGGAAGGCGGGAAAGTTCACGGAGACGATGAGGCCCAGCGATGACCCAAGCAGCATCGTCGGAATTGGGCCGTATGTCGTTAAGGAGTACGTAACCGGCCAGAGGATAGTGCTTGAGCGAAACCCTTACTACTGGAAAGTCGACTCGAAGGGCCAGCGCCTTCCCTATCTGGACCGCCTGATCTTCGTCATAGCAAAAGATTTCAACACTGTTCAGTCTAAGTTCGAAGCCGGCGAACTTGACGTGATGGGGCGGGTTCGCGCCACCGACTATGCGGTGGTCAAGCCGCTGGAGAGCCCCGAGGTCAAGGTAGAGGAGGTCGGCATATCCCATGACACCAACTGGCTAATCCTCAACCAGAACAAGGGAGTCAATCCGCAGACAGGAAAGCCGCATGTAGAACCGTGGAAGCTGAAGCTGTATCGCAATCAGAAGTTCAGGCAGGCCGTTTCCTATGCGATCGACCGGGAGGGGCTCGCCAAAACTGTCTTTGCCGGCCGCGCCGTGCCGATATACTCGTTTGTCAGCCCGGAGAATAAGTACTGGTATTCGGACAACATCATGAAGTACCCCTATGATCCCGAGCGGGCTCGCCAGATGCTTAGCGAGATCGGGCTCAAGGACAACAACGGCGATGGGCTGCTGGAGGACAGCGAAGGTCACACGGTTGAGATAAAAATCAATACAAATGCCAGCAACAGTCAGCGCGTAGACACAGCGACTCTGATCGCCAGGAACCTTCGCGACATCGGAATCAAAGCCAGCCCTGCGCCCATAGCATTTCAATCGCTTAACAGCATAATGCAGACGACGTTCGACTTCGATGCGATAACCAGCGGTTGGGGGTCCAATCCGCCCCTCGGGCCCGGCAGCACGACCAACATACTGC
>DASYSA010000384.1:0-3672 GCA_036003885.1 Blastocatellia bacterium
GCAGTCTCTTTGCCGTATAGACTCGGGCAAGAAGTATCAACTGGGTCCAGGTAGCAGTGTTATCAATTGTGGAATCATCATTCTGCCTTTGCCTCGCGATATCGGCAATCTCCCGTTCGATTAGCGCTCTCGCCATGTCTATGTTCTTGGGCCAGCCCCCTTCGTCCCGCTGGAATGCAAGAACGTTGTCTGCAATGCGAATCGCCTCGTGGCTCCCGTACCACTCAGGCGCCTGTTTTAGGACGTCCTGCCATCGGATCTGAGTGACCGAAGCAGGTTTTGATGCCTGGTCGGCGGCGATCCCTGAAAAGCCGGCTGAACAGAACACTACGGCGAGGATCCAAACTTGTGTTTGCATCATCTCCAGATTCCTCTTACTCTGATGAACGACATATGCAAACGCCCTTATAGAGACTGCGCTATCAGCTTGGCGAGCAGGCTGTCCAGGCGAACCGGATCGGGAAGCTCAGATCCCTCCGCAAGGAGCCCGTAATACATCAACAGCTCGGCCGACTCACGTATCTCCTGCTCCGAGTCTCCTCTTTTGTGACGTTCCAGCATCTTGGTGAATATCTCGTGCTTCGGGTTCAACTCCATTATTCTTCGCTGCCTTGGGCTCCCACCCTTGCCCCTCTGCAATAGGCGCTCGAGTTGCGGGCTATAGTCCGTCTCGCCGCTTACGAGACACGCGGGCGATGAGACGAGCCGGCTCGTTAGCCTCACCTGCTTAATGTGGGCGTCGAGGTGCGTCTGAATAAGCTCAAGCAAGCCCTTTGACTCGCCCTCTTTTTCCTTCAACTCCTCTTCGGTATGTTGCTTCTCTTCGTCCGTCCCCAGGTTGACTACACCCTTCGCGGCGGATTTGAGCTTCTTGCCTTCGTACTCCGTCACAAACTGCACCACCAGTTCATCCACGGGATCTGTAAGATATAGCACCTCGTATCCTTTTCCCTTGAACGCTTCCAGGTGTGGCGAGTTCTCAACTACGCTGCGAGAGCTTCCCGTGAGATATAGTATTTCCTCCTGTTCCGGTTTCATTCTCCCCAGATACTGTTTCAGTGTGGTAAGCCGCTCCGGGTCGTCGGAGGATTCAAACAAGATCAACGACAGAATTCGATCTTTGTTATCGTGATCTGAGCTGATTCCCTCCTTTGTGGCGCCGCCAAACTCCTTCCAGAACTGCAGGTAACGATCGTATTCCTTTTCCATCATGTCACGCAGCGCATCGAGCACTTTCCTGGTGAGCCATTTGCGCATCTGAGTAATGTGCCGATCCTGCTGAAGCATTTGGCGGGAGATATTGAGCGGCAAGTCGACTGAATCGACGACTCCCTTTATGAAGCGCAGGTACCTGGGCAGGAGCTCTTCGCAGCGCTTCATGATCATCACTCTCTTTGCGTAAAGGCGCAGCCCGCCTTCGTCGTGATAGAACAGGTCGTGAGGCGCCTTTGAGGGCACAAACAACAGCGCCTGATACTCAATCGTGCCCTCCGCCCTCAGGGATATTGTCTTGAATGGCTCGGTCCAATCGTCGGAGATGTGCCGGTAGAACTCAGCCAGCTCACTCTCGGTGATCTCGCTTTGGGGACGCGTCCAGATAGGCTTCATCGAGTTCAGGATTTTGTCCTCGACTACAATGGAGGGCCTGGCATCCTTCGTCGCTACTCCTTCCCGATCCCGTTCCAGCTCCTGGCGCTCCGATCTGCAAATGATCGGGTAGGCGATGAAATCGGAATACCTCTTCACTATGCGAGAGAGAGTCCACTCATCAGTGAAGTTCTCCATGCCGGTTTCAGGATCGACAGGCTTGAGCTTCAGCGTAATGGTGGTGCCGCGGCCGGAGCGCTCGGTTTCCGCCAGCCTGTAGGAACCATCTCCTGTTGATTCCCACATCGTCGCGGCACTCTCGCCCGCTCTGCGTGTCACGAGGGTCACTTTGTCGGCCACCATGAACGAAGAGTAGAAGCCGACTCCAAACTGCCCTATGAACTCGGTCAGCATCTCTGGCGGCTGGCCTTGCTTGATTCGTTCCCGCAACTCTCGGGTGCCTGACTTCGCGATCGTTCCGATGTTGGCGACCACCTCTTCCCTGCTCATCCCGATTCCAGTGTCGGAAACCGAGAGAATTCTCGCTTCTTTATCGACCTCCAGCCGGATCTCGTACCTGTCGTCACCAGCCAGTAGCTCGGGACTGCTCAGGGCCTCGAAGCGCAACCGGTCCAGTGCATCAGACGCGTTGGAAATCAGTTCGCGAAGGAATATCTCTTTGTTGGTGTACAGCGAGTGGATCATCAAATCGAGGAGTTGGCTGGTCTCCGCCTGGAATTGAAACTCCTGAGCCATTCCGTCCATGCAATCTCCCTTCTGCTCTCTTGATTGAACAGACACTGAGCCTTGCGGGAAATTTCCGAATCTTCTTCGTCGCCGGGCGAAGAACCTCGAACCTTCCCGAAAGGTGGTCTGCTAGAGCTAACACTCTCGAAAAGCTCATGTCAATGCCGGTTGATGGGCGGAAACAGGCAGAATTCACTACCTTCGTGGACTCCGATATGCCGGCGATGAAATGTTTTCCCCAGGGCGTCTTATAAAGGTGAACAGGATCTACAGCGGACGTGAAACGTAAGCTCCGGACCGAGACGACGCGAAACTCACGATTCGCGATGTTGGATGAACCCTCACTGGCGGCTCACTTGCTCAATTTCCTGGAAGACTCACGACGACATGTTTTGCGGCCTTTTTCCACTACGCGATGGGACCACACGTGAGGCTTAGGAGATTCTGCTACAACTCAGACCAAAGAGAGGCACGGTCATGAACAAGAACAAGAGATCAAAGACTCTGATAATCAGCGCGTGGGCGGGATGCCTCATGCTGGTTGCTGCGCCGGCTGTCGCTCAACTAATAGACAAGACAAAGGCGCCAAACATTGCCAATGAAGGAATCGGGAAATCGCTTGCAGAGGAGATTGGAGCCGGACGCGGTGATTGGATGACTCCAAACTCCTCATCGTTCATAATTGCGCGCGATCCGTTCCGCGCCATTCGACGAGGGCGACAACTGTTTCAACGTAAGTTCATTCGGGCGGAAGGGCAGGGTCCAAACTTCGATGACGGAAGGGGTGACATCAATACCACTCTGGCGATCGGCGCGGGACTCAGCGACAGCTGCGCCGCGTGTCACGGTCGTCCACGTGGTTCGGCTGGCGCCGGCGGCAACGTCGTTACCAGGCCCGACAGTCGAGATGCCCCCCATCTGTTCGGTCTCGGGCTCAAAGAGATGTTAGCGGACGAGATAACCGCCGACCTGCGCTCGATCAGAACGCAGGCCATTGCAGAAGCCCGTCAAACCGGTAACGCCGTGACCAGGGCGTTGGACAGCAAAGGAATCAACTACGGGTCGATCTCGGCAAGCCCTAACGGCTCTGTAGACACCTCTCACGTGCAGGGGCTGAACCCCGATCTTAGAGTGCGGCCGTTCTTTCATCACGGCGGCACGATCTCAATTCGCGAGTTTGTAGTCGGAGCGCTGCAGAATGAGATGGGAATGCAGGCAGTCGATGCGGGGCTCGTGGGGGCGGTGAACGGCGGCAAGATGACGACCCCGTCCGGAATGGTGCTGGATGGGGCGCTCGACAAAATTGAAGGGCCGCCCACAGCGAGCCCACTTGCCGAC
>DASYSA010000385.1:0-10396 GCA_036003885.1 Blastocatellia bacterium
ACATGTGATCAGTGAACCATTCAGGGAATCAAGGCGCGAAATCTTACCATATGGGCGACAGATAGGCAGAGAGCAGGTCTAAGGCGGCGATCGACACCTGGGCAGCCACACGGGATTGTCTGGATATCGTGGAGACTTCTAATGATTTATCTTGCTAAACGAATAGTTGATGGTAAGATCGCAAACAGTGCGAGACTCGCACTGCCCTCATACAACATACGGACTACCTTACCAGGAGTACAATCCCAAGATGGTTAGAAAAAATTCCAAGAGAATCATTCTGCTCATATGTGCGCTCACGCTGGTTAGCTTCGGCGTCATCAGTGCCCACGCCAGTTACACGTTTAAGGTGCATAACAAGACCGCTCACAACATCGTCAAGCTCTTAGCCTCTCCGGACGGAAAAAGCTACGGAGACT
This sequence comes from Blastocatellia bacterium, assembly GCA_036003885.1. Classification (GTDB taxonomy): domain Bacteria; phylum Acidobacteriota; class Blastocatellia; order UBA7656; family UBA7656; genus DASYSA01. Next base: position 420 of record DASYSA010000385.1, read on the forward strand.
TTGACATCGGAGACGGCATTGCCGCGGGCAAGACAGCCACGATGGAGTGGAGCAAGTCAACCGACAACGGTAACTGCGAGTGGTATTTCAAGGCCAGATTGGATAACGGCGAGGAGACTGAGCCGGTCGAGTTCGACTTCTGCGAGAAGAACCTCGTGCTGGAGATTGAATAACGTTCGCCCCGAAGGGGTGTTCACAGCAAAGATCATTGCAATAGAGTGAAAGAGATTTCTTAACACGGTTGACAATGTAAAGCGGGCAAAGGGCGGCGGCAGCTTTTGGGTTGCCGCCGTTTTCGTTTTGTGAACCGGTCTATAGTGGCGCCTGGTCTTCCGGGCCATTCGGAAGCGGGGTGCGGCCGTCCGATCGTCAAATGGGATGTGACTCAATTAGGTTGATGGGGTGCGGAGCACGAACAGTACGATGGAAGGGTGCGCTGTCCGAAGCCCGTCTCAGGCGAAGTCTCATTTCTGTCCAGGTGAGTTTGTTTTATAATCCTTGGCCTGTTGCCGGGGTGGCGGAATGGCAGACGCAGAGGACTTAAAATCCTCTGGCCCAAAAGGTCGTGCGGGTTCGAGTCCCGCCCTCGGCACCATAATTCCAACAACTTGCGAGCAGTCCCCGTTCTGTAGTATTCGTTTGCGTGTCCGAGCGCTTTGAGGACGCCGGCTAGTCCTGGACAGTTGTTCGTGCCCCTTGGATGACCTGATAACAAAGCCTATTGGGAGCTAAGAGCCAGGCTCGCTTCATCAGAGTTGTCTGCACCCTCGTTCACGCTTGCAGTCGAACGAGAGAATCGTTTTCTCAACCAGGGTGTCAGGATCACAAGTATTGAAGGCGCCCAAATCCATACGAGCTCATTCATGATCACCGTAGCGCCGGTCATGCTGAAGAATGCCAGCCCAATCGGGGAGGAGACAATGGGCCGCCAGGGCAGAAAATACCGTGCTGAAGTGAACGGCGCAAAAAAAGCCACTCCCAGGGTGCCATCCACCATTGCGTCTAGCACTGCGTGTGACACGGTCGAGACAAAGAACAAGACGAAGAGCGTTTTCCGGCTGATCCCCTCGAGGGGTTTTCTGAAGGCGAGCAACACGACGACACCGCTCAGACAGGCCGCAAACAGGAGGGAATGGGTGAGCCCTCGATGACCAAGCATGTCGGTATACTTGATGCCGAATCGCTGGCACACTACGTCAATATCCGGGGCCATGGCACAACCGATGGATAAGAGCCAGAACCTTAGAGGGAGGGGTCGCTTTGTGTACATCTTACCCAATGCGATAGATGCAACCGCGTGAGAAAATGAAGACGGCATATCTAATCAACTAACCTCAAGAAGAAGTATTTCGGCGAACTCCCGACACAACCCAGATGAACGCATATTAAAGTGTAATCCGCTAAGTGGAATTAGCGCCAATCGCTTTTGGAATCGAGAGGTCGCGCCCCGCAATCATACCTTCCGCGGTTGAGTATGACATCCCCTTCGGCCTCGTACACACGAAGGCCCCGCGAGCGGCAAAGATTAAATCAGTCAGATATCGTTCGGTCGTGCTGCTGTATTTCGCAGAGCCGAGGAGCGGCTCTCTCGTCATCACTGTCGGCAAGATGCGGACGCCTCCTAATCCAGAGAGTATAAGCGACCGCGGCTATGAGGATGCCAGTGAGGTCTGCCGCCAAATCCTGAGATGTATCGCGCGGGTTCCAAATGCGGTGACCGCCAAAGATTCGCTCGTCAATCAGTTCGGTGATTTCATAGTAACCAGCCAGACTAAATGCGATTGTCACGGAAATGAACGCCATGAACCCCAGAGGGAGCCGATAACCAAATTTCTTGATCAGCGTAATAAGTATCCACATAACGGCAACAAACGAAAGTCCGCTGTCCATGAAATGAGTAATGATGTCGTAGGGGATAAGCGCGATTTTCTGGCTGAACAACCCATAGCGATTGCCGACCATGTCCAGCACTATGGCCAGCACTAGACAAAGGAGGACCCGAGACGGTATTCGTATACGCAATCTCAGTCTTAGGTAGTAATACAATGAACCTAAGGCCAATCCGGAATAGAGACAGTTGAGCACCGGTGTGCGATATGGCAACTTCAGCAACAAGGCTGTGTATCCTATGAGGGCCAACAGTCCGGCAAGAAACACTTCTGCCGTACTGATCTTTGGCGATTGCGGCTCGTCGGCGATTGGAATGGCCTTAGCCCGTTCAGAAAATCCCCCGCTCGAGACTAACTTCGATGACATTTCCGTGGCCTCCTTAGCGCTCCATCGAGACTATGCGCGAAGTCACTCGAGCAAAGCAATCAACTTACGCTCATCAACACAATGACCACTATGATCACGGCGTTCACCACTTGACCGAGAAGCGCGGAGACGACGCTCGCGATCAGAAGAATGATGACGAACGGGTTGGCGGAGCAGAGCAGAATCTGAACGATATTTCCGATTCCGCGCGCGGAGGTCAATTCGTTTGGTCGGAATTCAGAGAGAAGGCGGTTAGCAGTTTCGCTGGTCGAGCCAACAGGCCGGGTTGACGTCGCTCAGTTGCGCATACGTTGTTAAATGCTCTGAAAGCTCAACTGTCGAGTTTGGCGTAAACTTACCCACCCGAGATGTGAGAAATCGTGATATTTGCAACTGCAGGCGATACGTGGGTTGGAGTATCGCACCAAGGATCGTCAATCGGTTCTTCTGCCTTCCGGTACGCCGGTTGCAACAACCAAATGGCCGGAGCGTCGACAATTGTGAGCCAGAGGGAGGCAAGGGAAAAACGAAGATGAGCACAAGAACGTCAGACTCTGAGATTTCGTACATCGCGCACATTCCTGTCGACTTAGGGCGTCTGGAAGGCGAGTTGATTGTTCCCGAACAGGCAGCTGGTATCGTGATCTTTGCGCACGGCAGCGGCAGCAGCCGTCACAGCACGCGCAACCAGTTCGTGGCGAGGAAAGTTCGGGAATCAGGAACAGGGACGTTGTTGATGGACCTCCTGACCGAAGATGAAGAGCAAGTGGACATTGTCACTCGCCATCTTCGATTCGACATCGGGTTATTGGCCCAGCGGCTTATCGATGCTGCTCGTTTCGTATCACACGGGAATGAGACGCGCAGCCTGCGAATTGGCTTCTTCGGAGCGAGCACGGGGGCGGCTGCCGCTTTGGTTGCGGCCGCAAAACTTGGAGACGAAGTTGGGGCCGTGGTGTCGCGCGGTGGCCGCCCCGATCTCGCGAATGGGTCGCTGGCACGTGTCACATCGCCAACTCTGCTGATCGTGGGTGGAAGAGACGAGCTTGTGATCGAACTCAATCGGCAAGCATACGACCATCTGAACTGCAAGAAAGAACTGCGGATCGTTTCTGGTGCTACCCATCTATTTGAAGAGCCAGGGGCGCTCGAAGAAGTGGCCAGTTTGGCAGCCTGCTGGTTCAAGCAGCACTTGCGAGTGAGGCACGCATCGGGTAACGCGTCTGCCGAGAAGGGAGGTATGTGATGTTGCGACGATTCACAAATAGAGCCGAGGCAGGGAGAGTATTAGCAGGAAGACTCAAGGCATACGCGCACCAGACTGACGTGCTCGTACTGGCGCTGCCGCGCGGAGGCGTACCTGTGGCGTTCGAGGTTGCCGAGGCTCTGGATGCGCCGCTCGACGTTTTCCTCGTGCGAAAGTTAGGAACGCCGGGTCACTCTGAACTCGCCATGGGAGCAATCGCCAGCGGCGGTGTCCGAGTGTTAAACCCCATGGTAGTTGAATACCTCGCAATCCCGGATCGAGTAATCGACCGGGTTACGGCCGACGAGCAGAAAGAACTCGAACGACGCGAACGCGCTTATCGCGACGACCGCCCGCCAATCGCGGCGCTCGGTCGGGCGATCATACTGGTCGACGATGGACTTGCCACAGGAGCGACGATGCGGGCGGCGGTTGCGGCGCTCAAGCAGCAACATCCTGCACGCATTGTAGTCGCGGTGCCCGTCGCGCCAGTCTCGACCTGTGAGGAGTTGGGACAAGAGGTCGACGAAGTGGTGTGCCCGCTCTCGCCCCAACAATTCGATGGAGTTGGGCGCTGGTACGAAGACTTTTCACAGACAACCGATGACGAAGTGCGAGCTTTGCTTGAGCAATCTCGTTGCCAGGCCGCGAGCACTTGACGCAACCGAGATGATTGCGAGCCCATCGTCCCGAAATTAGGAGGGAATGCCATGGCATACGCACAAACAGCAATACTCAATGATCTCATTCGTGAAGCCGCCCATCCTCTCATTGGTGACAGGGAGGACTACGATGCGCTCCTTGCGATGATCGGCGAGTCGCGACTGGTGCTTCTCGGTGAAGCATCGCATGGCACACACGAGTTCTATCGAGAGCGGGCGCAGATCACCAAGAGATTGATTACCGAAAAAGGCTTTACCGCAGTCGCAGTTGAAGCCGACTGGCCCGACGCTTATCGAGTAAATCGCTACGTTCGCGGCGAAGGCTCTGATGTTGATAGCGTCGATGCTCTCGCGGGCTTCAAACGATTCCCAGCCTGGATGTGGCGCAACGCCGATGTACTCGACTTCGTTGGATGGCTTCGCGCACACAATGACGATCTTCCAACAGACAAACCTAAGGTCGGCTTCTACGGTCTCGATCTCTACAGCTTGCACTCGTCGATGGAAGCGGTGCTCCAGTATCTCGACAAGGTAGACCCGGAAGGCGCAGCACGCGCTCGTTATCGCTACGCGTGCTTTGACCATTTTGGCGAAGACCCCCAGGCCTATGGCTACGCAGCCGGGTTTGGATTCACCATGTCGTGTGAACAACAAGTCATCACTCAGTTGATAGAGCTACAGCGCCGAGCAGCAGAGTACGCCAGCCGAGACGGTCGAGTCGCAGCCGATGACTTCTTCTACGCTGAACAGAATGCCCGGCTCGTCAAGAACGCCGAGGAGTACTATCGCACGATGTTCCGCGGACGCGTTTCGTCCTGGAACTTGCGCGATTGTCACATGGCTGAGACGCTTCATTCGCTGATTAGTCATCTCGGACGCCAGGATGGCCATACCAGGATCGTCCTGTGGGCGCACAACTCTCATCTTGGTGACGCGCGCGCAACCGACATGGGAATGGCGGGCGAGCTGAACGTCGGTCAGTTGGTCAGAGAAAGATATGGCCGTGATGCTGTGCTGATCGGCTTCAGCACCCACCACGGGACAGTTACGGCAGCGTCCGAATGGGGAGGCCCTGCCGAGCGCAAACAGGTGCGACCCGCATTGCCGGGGAGTTTCGAAGCGGCGTTCCATGATGCGAACACGCCGCGATTTCTCCTCACCTTGCGCCAGGCAAGTAGCGTGGCCGCCGGGCTTCGTGAACCGCGTCTGGAACGGGCCATTGGCGTTATCTATGTTCCGGCGACAGAGCGCGTCAGCCACTACTTTCATGCGCGGCTCTCCGATCAGTTTGACGCGGTATTGCACTTCGATGAGACCCGCGCAGTGGAACCACTCGAGCGAACCGCTCAATGGAAAACAGGTGAAGTGCCTGCAACCCTCCCATCGGGAATGTAACTAACGAGGAGATAGACATCATGCCAACCCGCAAGATAACGAGACGTGAATGGATGTCATTCTTCGATAGCTTTAGCAACCAACATCGAGGATGGCTTGTCACCATCGAAATCATGGATCCTGAGATTGGCGATCAAACACTGGCGCGCGATCTGCCCCTCGAAGGGATAACGGCCGAGTTGAACGAGCAAGGGGCGGACGAGATCGAGATCGTTGTTGGCCGGCAGCCAGGCAGCCATGTCAGTGACACCGTCGTAGCACCCAGAAACGTATGGCTTAAGTCGACCGAGGAGGGCGCTGATGAGGCGCTCGAAATTCAGGGAGAGAAAAAGACGGTGCTCATTCGGTTCAGGTCGGCCGTTCGCCTCGAATCCGTTGACGGCATTCTGACAAATTGACAGCTGAGGGGCTGTTGCCATCAGGAAGGCTCTCTTATATGAAGAGTAAGATGAAAACTTCCAAGCCCGAAACCGAATCCGATCTACGAGAGTGGCTCCGAATGATCGCCTCACTGCGAGACTGTCTGGATTGGGAGCCTGACGAAAAGCCCATCGAGATCATTCACACGCAATGCGGACCGTGAGCTAGCCCACGAGATGGCAGCGCAGGCTGGCGCACAATGGAGGATAATCGAATGCCGGCTGGCACGGGATCTAGTCCGTGATAGATTGGAGCGACGTGAGACTCTCAAGGAGGGTCTCTCCGATGCGACCTGGGAGACTTACCTTCGCCAGCGCTCAGAGTTTGAGGCGTTCGAGGATCACGACGCCCCGCGGTTGGAGCTGGAAACGAACCGCGACCTTGCAATTGTCGCGCACCAGGTCACCGATTGGTTAAGACGAGACTGCTGACCGAAGCCGTTTCAATAGCTAAGGGTTGACTGAAGCTTTCGTTGGGGGTCACCCGTCGTGACCAGCCCCGGTCTCTCCGCTGGGCGACCCAAAAACCGTGAACGGTTTTTGATAAGCGACGCCAAAGTGAGGCGGTTGGAGAGCCGTACCTCGAAGGGCACGGCTCTCCCATTGACTCAGGGCGTGAAATGCTGCACCCGCGACAGAATGTCCCGACTGACGACGGTGCTTGTTCCTTCCCCTGTTTGAAGCGCGTAGCCCGGCACGGACCAGGCTATCCCGGCACAACCTCCGGAGGGCACACGCACTTCTCGATCGCGATGGCCTTTATCTGCTCAACGTAGTAGATGAAGTTCCTGCCATCGCGAATATGGGCGGTCGCCGACAGCTTGAGTGCGAACGCGCAGGTTGTCGTCAGGCCCACCAGCAGCGGAGATCCCGATACCGTCTGGTTGATGGTGGCCGGAGCTCCTGAAGTGGAACTGCCGCCCCCGCCCGGCAGAGAGTGTACAGCAGGCAGAACACCGTGGGTGTATGTCAGGGCCCAGGAGTTCAGCCGGCCGTTCTCCTGAAAAACGTGGGCATTGAAGTCCAGCGGTGGAACAGAGGCAAAGGGGATGACGCCGCAGTCGTTGAGCACTGCGGGAATCTGCAAATCCACCACCGGCGGCTTGTTGTCCAGGGTGATCACCAGGTCGCATCGATCGACTCGCACCGCAGGCGGCACGCTCGTACGCGGAGGTTGTGTCATCGGTGGGAGCGTGGTAGGAGGCGTCACCGTCCCGTCCCTGTAGTCAACAGATGCCGAAGTCAACAAGACCCCGTTCTGATCGAACACTTCCAGACGCAGGATGTATGTGTTGGCATCCGCCTCAGCGAGCCAGCTATACCACGTCCCAATCCAATCGGGGTTGTACCAGTAATAGCCGGCGAAGTTGCGAACCTCGAAAAGTGCGGGCACTCCGTTGACCACCTGAGGTCCCAGAGTGTGACTCTCGCTAAAGAACGAGAGCTTATTAACTCGGGTATCGCTGAGCGGGGTGGTTATCGGGGTGAAGTCTGATGTGCCCTGGCGAGCGTATGACAACCGATAATAGCGTGCCGGCGAGCCGTCGGTCAGGTCGTCGCCGAACTGAGCATACACAAGCAAACTCCCGCCGTAGGCCACATTGGTGTAAGGTGCGACCTCATACAGCCCATTGGCCTGATTGATTTGATAAACCTCGTCGTCGCCGATCCGGGTAAAGAACACCGGCGATCCCGGCTGCGAACCGTGACAATCGCCGCTGCCACAGTGAACGTCTTCATTATCAAGGTACAAATCGATGTGAGCGTTCGTGACATTCCACCGCGTGCTGCTGTACGGATCCATGTAGATGACCGTCTCGACGCCGTCGATGACCTGGGTGACTCTGATGATGATGTCCGGCCGCGGGTCGAATCTCAGCCGCCCCTGCCGGAAATGAAATACCGGCCAGTTGAAGCAGCAGCGAAAGAACCCATTACAATCCGTGGTGGTCCTGCACACTCTCTTCTTGCTGTAGAAGCATCTCGGTCGGATAACCCAGGGTGCCACGATCGAGGTAAGCGTCAGGTCCTCGAGCTTTGACGCCAGCGATGAAGTGGCAGTGAGTTGCTGGGCCGGCTTGGCGCGTGCGCCGGCAGAGTCGGACAGGGTCGCCGAACCGGCGATCTCAGCGAAGGCTTTGCTCTCCCTGGGCGGCAGCGGCTGGGGGTTCAACGCCACCTCCTCGCCCGGCCGGATTCCGGCCCTTTCCACCGGACCCGGGCCAGGTATGGGGAATGGTATCGATGTGCGCTCCTTGATCAAGTCGGGGATTCGGATTACCGGACGGTCCAGAAACAGATCCTTCGCTAGAGTGAGATAGGGATCCCAGCAGGCCTCGCGGTCCACGTCGAAGATCTCGACCTTCACAAACGGCACTGGACAGATCTCGGTTTGTCCCGCGGTGGTGTGAACCTTGCGCACGTGGCCGCTGACGCAGATGCGTCTTGGGCGCCAGGACCACCACAGATCGCGGGGGAGGAATATCTGTGGTCTTACTCGGAACGCTTTTCCTTCGCGGACCCACTCGTTTGCCGAGATGTGCTGGCTATGCGCCGACGACCTGCGAACGGTTGCCGGGTCGTCGTCCGGGCCGATGACCAGTTCGACATTGTCGGGCGCGGCGAGCTTGACCGGGACGCTGAATGTGCCCTTCGCGTCGAGGTTGGCTTCGCCCAACACTCGACCACCCTGGTCGAAAACATAAGCTCGAAGCGTCAAATCGGCGGGTTGTGTGTCGGCCGCCTCGAGCTTGACGGCGCCTTCGATTCGAAGGTCGGCGTCGGGCGGGTTTTCAGCGGTCTTTTGTTTAACGTCTTCATTACTTGGCATATCGTTCCTCCTTAAGTATCGAGACAATTCCACTGGCCTGCCGTCCTTGACGACAGGCGATTGAGTTGTTGAATGCGGGTCTCGATGGCGTCCACGCGCTCGGTGAGCGCGCCACCGAAACGAAGCTGAAGGGCTGCTCAGTGACTTAGTGCGATTGCGGTGAGAAGGTTCGATAGGCGTCCAAACGGGCGACCCTGAGGGTGCCGTCGCAGGGAATCGCTTCGTTCCTACAGTCTCCTTTCCAGTCGACTCACAGCAACGCCCGAATACTCCCTGCCAGTAATTCATGACGCAATCGGGTCGGGTTTCGATTCTCTATCTTTCATCGCATATCGATTTCGCGACGTGTCACCACACGCTCACGCTGGATGGGGATTGATGATTCAACAACTTTGTTACAATTGGCATGGCTTCTTCGATGGAGCAAGAAGCATGACCAACTGGAAAGAGAGGTGAATATGGCGCGCAAGAAAAGGTCGAGCATAGGTCTAATGCTCGAGCGGTTTTCACTCAAGGCTACGAAGGCCACCGGGACCTCCGCGGCGTTCGTCATCGCTCTGGCTGTACTGATCGTCTGGGGAATCTCGGGGCCGCTGTTCCACTTCTCCGACACGTGGCAACTGGTGATCAACACGGGCACGACCATTGTCACGTTCTTGATGGTGTTTCTGATTCAACGAACGCAGAACAAGGATGCGCTGGCGATACATCTGAAGCTCAACGAGATCGTTGCCGCGCTCGAAGGCGCCAGTAATCGGTTAATAGACGTCGAGGACCTTACTGAAGGTGAGATAGAGTTACTCCATAAGCATTACATGAAGCTGGTTCTGATGGCCAAGCAAGACGCGAAACTAACTCAAACTCATTCGATCGAGGAAGCCGAACTTCGGCATAAGACCAAGCAGGGGAAACGCCGCGCAAAGTAGCCGGCAAGCCGCTTTTCGCCGGGTCGCCACCGACGATTCACGGGCACCTTGAAGTATCGTTTGAAAACGCCTTGACCTAATGCTTTCGGCATACACAATGCCAGTGCAGGAAGCATCTACAACAAAGTGTTTTCTGAATCGGGCTCGGATCGTTTCGCGTCATATATCAATGGGAGTAAGGAGCGTTTCTGATGCTCTCCACTGGCGTCGATGTCGACGGTTCAGTAGACTGCCCTTTCAAAC
>DASYSA010000386.1:0-3286 GCA_036003885.1 Blastocatellia bacterium
GACTCTTCGGGCAAAGCTAGTCGAGAACGAAACAATTCAATCCCCGAATGTTGTTGGTGCTTTGGAAGGGAGCAGAAAAATGAACATAGGGATTATTGGTGCGGGAAACATTGGTGGCAATCTAACTCGGCGTTTCAGTGCGCTCGGTCACAACGTATTCGTAGCTAACTCACGCGGCCCCGAAAGTCTCGGCGATCTCGCTGCGGAAACCGGCGCCACGCCCGTCTCCGTCAATGAGGCGGCCCGGCGTGGCGACGTCGTAATCGTAACCATTCCCGAGAAGAACATTCCAGACCTGCCGCGCGATTTGTTCGCCGGAGTGCCTGATGACGTAGTTGTCGTCGATACCGGCAACTACTATCCGCAACAACGTGACGGCCGCATCGCCGGAATCGAAGACGGAACGATCGAGAGTCGTTGGGTTTCTCAACAACTGGGGCGACCGGTTGTAAAGGCCTTTAATAATATTTATGCAGCACATCTTTTGAAGTCAGGCAGGCCCGCAGGAGATCCAAACCGCATCGCCCTCCCCGTAGCCGGCGATGACGATCGCGCGAAGTCCGTCGTCCTGAACCTGATCGATGAACTCGGATTTGATGGGGTCGATGCCGGCGGGCTCGACGAATCATGGCGACAGCAACCGGGCACCCCAGTATATGCCGCCGATTTTGATGCCGAAGGAGTTCGTCGCGCATTAGCGAGTGCGAACAGAGAACGCAAGCCGGAGTGGCGAGCTAAATCTGGCGATAAGGCTGCCAGAACAGACTAACCGTTTGTTCGACTGAGTAAGGGTGCGAAGCGGCGTGGCCGAAACTGTGCTCGAGTTTGATGGTTATCAACGGTTAGCAGTATTCCGCAAGGTGCGTGATGAAATACTTCAGCGGTTACCATTGTTTGTTGACGCAGCGGCGTTTAGTGGCGATCCACGCCAGGAGTGATCTTCCGATCTCCTCGCAATGAGCCATCCAACCAAGTAACTCGGTCATCGCGGCTTGCAGCTTAGAGAAATTTCGTTGCCCCGATCAATGAAGGTCGCGTCAGCCAAATCGCGCAGCGCTGCTTTCCCTGCACACTCGTCATCCTCGGCCAGCGCGCGCAACTTACTATGGATCTTGCTTCCCAACCTCGGCTGCTTGGCGGTATTCTCTGCTCAATGTGAAGACTTCAAAGGAACGCGAGACTTAACTGACAGATGCCGGGGTGGCGGAATGGCAGACGCTGTGGACTTAAAATCCATTGTCCGAAAGGACGTGCGGGTTCGACTCCCGCCCTCGGCACCAGAAATCTCGCTGTTTTCGCGATTTCCATCAACCTAGCACATGTAAGATCTCAGCTCGGACGAATAAACCGATGGGCTAAGTTGACAGCAGGATGTGTTGATACGTAACGAGACGAAGTGATACGAAACGAGACTAGGTGATACGTGTCAACCGCTTCGCGCGTTACATCCTGCTTCGTCTCGTTTCGTAAGACTAAGTAACGGGCCAGGCCCCGGACTTAAAATCCGTTGTCCGAAAGGACGTGCGGGTTCGACTCCCGCCCTCGGCACCACCACTCAGCATTCGATTTCCAAAGAACTCTTTTAGCTTGTCAACGCGGCTTTCAGCTCGAATCAGGACCAAGATGCACAGTCTGAGGGCCACCGTGGCAGCCATCGATGAGCCCGGCACGGCCATCGTGCCTCACGACCTGCTCAACTGACCGCCAATCCGGCGATCCACCCCGTCGAAGGACCAACCGGGAGGGGGATTACTTAGGATCGATCTGGTGGTCCCCTTGGGCTCAGAGTGTGAGCGAGGTCTACCGCGCCGCAACCACATCCTTGAAGTTCATGTCGATGGTGATGGTCCATCCCGAGGTACCACGAAACTCGAACCGTGCCGGCTTGGGTCCGCGACGATAGGCGATAAGTTCGACTGGCATGATATTGAACCCGTCATTTCGGGTTGAGCCGAAGTAGCTCATATTCTTAATGACGGTCGTCCCTTCACCTGTTGCGCCGGGATTTCGAGTCAACACCACTTCAGCCGCCTTCCCGCCATCTAGCTTGGCCTCGGCGCGCACCGCCCCCGCTATCCAGTCGATCTTCGCGTCGGGTCCTTCGGTGAAAGACGTCCACTCCAACGGCAGGAAATGGGACATGAACACGCGGATCGCCGCCCGCTGCTCTTTGCTCGCGGAAGGCTCGAATGTAAGTTCGACGGTCTTGGCGTCGCCCTTGTCTCCCGCCAACCAGAACTTCAGCCCATCCAGCCTCACCTCGCCATAATGCCCCTTATTCACACGAAACGCCTGATTGAAGAAACAGGACCTGCGTCCCGCATGCTCGTGGGTCGCCGCTGAGCCGACTGTCGCGGGCGACCCGAAGATGCACGGACACAAAATGCGGCAGCTACAGCCATCGATAATTGTCGTATTCACCGCCCAGTCAACCGAGGCTTCCTGAGTGAGCGCCTGCGCGTGAACGCTGGCAACGAGCAGAGCCGCAACAACTGCGTGACCAACAAGTGCATAACCTCTCATGGAAATTCTCCTTTCTCGACGGCCACATCAGACCACCGCGGACCGCGGCGGTAAAGTCAAAAATCTGGACTTCACAAGTGAAGGGGGGTGCGCAATACTGGCGTTCATGAGGACGTATGGCCAGTACTGCCCCATCGCGCGTGGCGCTGAGATCTTCGCCGAGCGCTGGACACCGCTGATCATTCGCAACCTGTACCTGGGCTGCGGAAGCTTCAGTCACATCTTGGAGGGCGCGCCCGGACTTTCCCGTACCCTGCTCTCACAGCGGCTCAAGCAGCTCGAACGGCTCGGCATCGTCGAATCGGTACCCAAGCCCGACGGCCGCGGGCGCCACTACGAGCTCACAGCAGCGGGTCACGACCTGTTCAAGGTCTGCCAGTCGCTCGGCGAGTGGGGCGCGCGTTGGCTCGAGATCGCCCCGGAGAACCTCGACCCCTTTGTGGCCCTATGGTCGATGTGCAACGCACTCCGCCGAGACCGGCTCCCGGATCGACGCGTCGTCATCCGCTTCGACTTCACCGGCCGCCTGCGTCCGGAGCGCTATTGGCTACTCATCGAGCGCGGAGACACAGAGATCTGCAAAACGTACCCCGGCCTAGACGAGGACCTCTACATCACGGCGGAAGCCGAAGCCTTCGTCAAATGGCACGCCGGTCAACTCACCTGGGCTCAAGCCACACGCGAGGACCGCATCCAACTCGATGGTTCCCCGTGGCTCGTCAGAGCCTTCCCAACCTGGAACGCCCGCAGTATGTTCGCCCAC
>DASYSA010000387.1:0-4873 GCA_036003885.1 Blastocatellia bacterium
ACATCGTCGTCTGCCAGCACTCAGGAAGCGAGAGATTTCCTGGTAAAGATAAAACTGTTGCCGACTCCGGAGGTGCGGCTTAAGCTTCGACCCGGAATGTCTACCACTGCGGTGATCACCACCGCCGTTGCGGAGAACGTGCTGGTTGTTCCCCTGCAGGCCATTGTGCCGCGCGAACTGCCGAAGGAGGGTGCGGATAAGGGCGAAGCGGAGCAGCCCGCTAACGGCAAGAAGAAGGAAGTCGAAGGCGTATTTGTCTTTGGTTCGGACGGGAAAGCCCATTTCAACAAGGTTGAAACGGGAATCAAGGGCGATCAGGATATCGAGATTAAGAGCGGGGTGACCGAGACGGATAAGATAATCATCGGTCCTTACAAGACGTTGCGGACGCTCAAAGACGGAGACCCCGTAAAGGCCGAACCTAAACCGGCAGGCCCAGTGGCGGATCAGAAGAAGTAAAGCCCATCCGGTAGACCATTTGAATGACAAAGGACCCCGAGATCAATAGAGGCGAGAATATGATCGAAGAAGCTGTGATCGAGAGGGAAAGGGTGTTTGCAGGGAGCGTCCCCGGGAGCGACATAATCATCCGGACCGACGAGCTGTGGAAGACCTACGTCATGGGTACCGAGCAAGTCCACGCGTTGCGCGGCGTGGCCTTCGAGGTCGAGCGCGGTGAGTACCTTGCCATTATGGGACCCTCAGGCTCCGGCAAGTCCACAATGATGAACCTGATCGGCTGCCTGGATACGCCGACTCAGGGGCAGTATTGGCTCAACGGCAAGCTGGTCTCGGAGATGGACGATGATGAACTCGCTTACATCAGAAACAAAGAGATCGGATTCGTCTTTCAGACTTTCAATCTCCTACCACGCGCCAGCGCGTTGCACAACGTCGAACTTCCGCTGATCTACAACGGCAGTCCTCGGACTCAGCGCATCGAGATGGCGAAGCGGGCCCTGGAACGAGTCGATCTGGCCGATAGAATGAACCATAAGCCAAACGAGTTGTCCGGTGGCCAGCGGCAGCGGGTTGCGATAGCCCGGGCGTTGGTGAACAATCCGTCGATCATCCTTGCCGACGAACCAACTGGAAACCTGGATTCGCAGACGTCCCAGGAGATCATGGCTCTGTTCGATGACCTCAACGAGCAGGGAAACACCATAATACTCGTAACCCACGAACCCGATATCGCCCAACACGCCCACCGTGTTCTGCACATCCTCGACGGACGCGTTAACAGAGACGAGAGAAGGTAAGACTCGTTTTAGTAAAGAGGCAAGAAGGCAGGAAGCATAGCGCTTCCTGCCTTCTCTGTTCCCGCCTGTCGCTTTCATCCAGGCTTGTTATAATGGTGGCTCGTTCGACCTGGCGAAGCTCGGATCCTTATGAACAAGTTCATCGAAGCCGCCCTGATTGCCATTTCGTCAATCTGGTCCCACAAGCTCCGCTCGTTCCTGACCCTTCTGGGGGTAATCATAGGGGTTGCCGTGGTGACGGCGGTTGCGACCGTTATCGAGGGGGCAAATGTTTACATCAAGGAGAAGATCGCTACCCTTGGTTCGGGTGTCTTTACCGTTCAGAAGGCCAGCCTCACTGGATTCGGAGACTTCCAGAAGTTTCTCGAAGCGTTCCGCAAGAATCCTGACCTTACGGTGGACGATCTCGCAGCGCTCCGCGAATCAGTGACGCTGGCCGAGCAGATCGGAGGGCAGGATGGGGGCTCGAGGATGGTGAAGTACGGCAATATCTCGCTGGAGAGCGTCGGGGTACAGGGTGTGACGGCCAACTCAATTCTGCTTTCGCATGTCGAAGTGGCACAGGGACGCTACATAACCGACTTTGACGAAGCGAACCGCAAAGATATCTGTTTCCTGGGGGCCGAAGTTGCCGAGGGACTCTTCCCGGGGGTCGACCCGCTTGGCAAACAGATCAAGATTGGCCGCGACAGTTACTCTGTGATTGGAGTGGCCAAAACACTGGGCACAATCCTTGGTCAGTCTCAGGACAACTTCATACACCTCCCGCTCCAGACCTTCTATAAGGCCTTTGGCCAACGTACGTCGCCGACTTTTCTGATCAAGGTGCGCGCCCGCGACGGAGTTCCACCTGAGAAGGTTCAGGACCAGGTTCGCGTCGTGATGCGCACTCGCCACAAACTCGATTATAACCAGCCGGACGATTTCTCGATCTCGAACGACGAAGTAACCCAGCAATTATTCGGCGCAATTATCGGGACCGTGGCAGTGGTGGCCTTCCCGGTCGTCGGAATTTCTCTTGTCATCGGCGGGATTGTAATAATGAACATCATGCTTGCGACTGTCACGGAACGGACCCGCGAAATAGGGATTCGCAAAAGCCTCGGAGCGACTCGCCGGGATATCCTGGTGCAGTTTCTGGTTGAGTCGGCGATGCTGTCGGGACTTGGGGGAGTACTCGGGCTATTGCTGGCGGTCATCGTGATGACCATCGTGGGCAAGTTTGCGCCGGTACCAGTAGCCGTGCCGCTGTGGGCGCCGGTGGTCGCAATATCAGTTTCGACGATGGTGGGCCTGTTTTTTGGGATCTATCCAGCTAAGCGGGCTGCCAGTCTCAACCCGATAGTGGCCCTGAGAGCCGAATAGTTTTCAGTTTTCAGAAACTGAAAACTGAAAACTGAAACTCAAAACTGATCATGCATATACAAGAAATAACCGAAAACATCCTGATGGCTTTCGACACGCTTCGGAGCCACAAGGTTCGCTCGGCGCTGACCATGCTCGGAGTCATCGGGGGAACGATGACCGTCATAGCAATCTCCTCATTCCTGACCGGCCTCCGTGAGTTCGTGCTGGAACAGACAAAGCGGTTTGGTCCCGATCTGGTCTTCGTCTCCAAGTTCGATAACATAGGCATCCGATTCAGTCGACCATCCCAGGCGGAGCGGACTCGAAAGGAACTGACTGTCGACGATGTCCGGGCGATTTCCGAGCTGCCTTCGGTCATGGGTACAAGCCCGTCCATGCTTGTCGGATCGTTCGCTCCGATTGGGACTCAACCGGTGGTCAAGTATCGCGGAGTCGAAGCGAACCGGCCGCTGATCTTCGGCGTCTGGTCGAACTACGATGAGGTGCGGAATGTTTACATAAAGTCGGGCCGCTTCTTCAGCGCCATTGAGCAGGAGCACAAAGCCCAGGTAGCAATCATAGGAGCGGCAATCGCGGAGAGTCTGTACGGAGGACTCGATCCGCTCGGCCACGAAATGGAAGTCGAGGGGCAGGTATACCAGGTGATCGGCGTGTTGGAGAAAGGGCCCGGGGATCTGTTCGGTGGAGATCCCGTAGAAGACCGCCAGTTGCTCGTCCCGTTCGACACGCTCAAGCGGGCTCACCCCGAGATCGACGGCATCACGATTATCGTGCGCGCGAGGGAGAATCAATTCGGCCGGATGACTGATCAGTTAACCGAGCTTCTGAGGCGGCGTCGCGGTGTCCAGGCGAGCAAGCCGAACGACTTCGGCATCAGTTCACCCGGGAGCATCTATGAAGTGATCAGTCAGATTGCCGCTGTTGCCAGCCTCATCGTTTTCCCGCTATCGGCGGCTGGATTGCTGGTGGGAGGCATTGGCGTGATGAACATCATGCTGGTATCGGTGACCGAGCGCACCAAGGAGATCGGCGTGAGACGGGCGATTGGCGCGCGCAAAAGCGATATCATCTGGCAGTTTCTGACCGAGGCAATCACACTGACCGCGATTGGTGGAGTAATAGGGATTCTAATCGGGTGGTTGATAAGTCTGGCCCTGAGGCAACTCGCCCCAACTCTTCCGTCTGTGATACCGCTGTGGGCGGTGGTACTCGGTTTTGTGGTCTCGTGCAGTGTGGGCCTGATCTCGGGCTTGTGGCCTGCCATTAAGGCGGCCCGGCTTGATCCAATCGAGGCGTTACGGTACGAATGAGCGATTTCGTTTATGGAGTTCTGCCCCACTGGTCGACACCCTCAAGTGGGGAGGAACGCCCCATTCGTGGCTGCCTGGTAGAACTGGGTCCTAATTCATTACCACGTGATAGCCGACGCCACGCGACGCGGGTTGCTGCACTTCGCGGGACTCCTGGTGATTTGATTCGTCCAACAGCATGACCAGGCTGCACTCTAGATCCGTGTAGGATGAGACATATAGCACGGGTCTGATGCCTTTAGAAGCGCGCTGCTGGAGCATCTGCTCAAAGATATCAACGATGTCTACGTCCTGGTTCTGATGTCTAAAGATCATTCATGTTCTCCATTCTGCTCAATACGAGACCCTCTCATCCGTGTGGAACTGCAACAACTGTGCCGTTCCAGGGCCACCATCAGTGCTAGGATGCCGTTGACCGTAAACCAAGTAGACCGTCAGTTGAAACCGGGATAAAACTTGCTGAGTCCACTCCATTAGAGCGGAGGATGCCGCGAGAAATACATTGCGACAATACTGAGTACGGCGTGGATCCCTGACGTGGATCTCTGGAGAGTTGCTCCTGAAGGCAGAGCCAGGAGTTTTGTCTTTCTACGCCTCGCGAGGCCTGTTATTCCTGCGAGCGTAGTCAAAGGTGGTACGCGACCGCCCCTCGGTTCAAAAAAGAAGTGAGCGGCGACTTACCGGGACCGATGCTCGATCAAGCGCTGCCTGATCCCAGCGGGCGTGAGGGAGGGCTAATACTCTTTATCTACCCCCACCCGCCACAGCGCCCAGGACCTTAAGCAGCACTAACACAAGCCACAAACTCACCACCAGCGTAGCAGTCTTGCCTTTGGTTATCTTCCGCGAACCGCCAACCGCCGCCAGGCCAATCGCCAACAGGATTATCATCCAAATCGTGAACAGGTCCACAGATGAGGCAAGCGCCTTGAGCAC
>DASYSA010000388.1:0-5277 GCA_036003885.1 Blastocatellia bacterium
AGTATTCGGCGTCGCACTTCGCGCGCAGGACACCGCGCAGGTGTCGCGTTCGGTATGGGATGGCGTGTACACACAAGAGCAATCACGACGCGGCGAGGCGTTCTACGGCCGGGACTGCGCCAAATGCCACGGGACTGATCTGGCAGGCGCCGACGAGGTGCCCGCACTCTCCGGCGGAGCCTTCCTTTCGAATTGGGACGGCCTGACGGTCGGGGACTTGTCGGAGAGAGTCCGCATATCGATGCCTCCGAACAAGCAAGGAAGTCTGACCAGGCAACAGATAGTCGATATCCTGAGCTACGTGCTGAACGTCAACAGCTTTCCGGCCGGAAAAACAGAGCTTGATTCAAAGACCGAGGTGCTGAAGCAGATTCGTATCGAAGCGACCAGGCCGAAGGCCAAGTCGGGATCCAACTGAAAGCGGAGCCCGCTGTTACCCTAATCGAGAAGTGGCCGGAGCGCGTTGTAATTGATGCCGTTCGCGCGTCAATCCCCCTCCTTGACAGCATAAGCGACCGGCTTCATGCTGCTGCGTGTCGAACGAGCAGAAGGGTACCGTCAAACCAAAATGGGGGACCAGAGGAGCTTCGTGAAAAAACTACTATTGCTTAGCTTACCGGCCGTGATTCTCATCTTCGGATTTCAGAGAGATGCAGATACGCAGACAAAGTCTCAAATCACGAGCGAGTCTGACGCAATCAGCCACACCGCACTCGATTTCGATCAACCGGAGCGAAATCCTGGGCTCGTCGAGGAATCCGAGATCCGAAAGGCCTGCGATAAATCCATCAGACTCATTCAGCATTCGCAGGTTGTCTGGAGCAAGAAGGAGACTTGTACTTCCTGCCACCACCAACTTCTTCCAGAACTGCCACTCAGGCTGGCCCGAGAGCGCGGGGTACCCTTCGATCAGAAGGTTGCACGGGACGCGACGGCGGCGGCCTTCGCATATCTGAAGGACCTTGATGCCGCGGTCCAGGGTTACGATTACATCGACGTCCTGTTCGATGCCTGGTCGCTGGTGGCTGCTCACGCGGCAGGCGTGAAGCCCAGCCTTTCGACCGCCGCTTACGCGCAGTTCATCGCCGGTCACCAGCATCCTGACGGCAGCTGGCCTACGACCGACAACCGTCCCCCTCAAGCTCACAGCCTGTTCACGACTACGGCCGTGTGCGCGAAGGCTGTGAGGGATTACCTTCCCGAATCGCTCAAAGCCGAAAGGGAAACCCGGATGCGGCGAGCGCGAGAATGGCTTCTCAAAGCGCGACCACAGACTACGGAGGATCGGGCATTTCAGCTCCTCGGCCTGCATTGGACCGGTGCCGGCAAGTATGCTAGAGACACTGCGATGGTGCAGCTGCTCGCCGAGCAACGCAACGACGGCGGGTGGTCACAATTGCCCGGACTTGCCAGCGACGCGTATGCCACCGGCGAAGTTCTGTCAGCGTTGCGCGAAGGGAACCAGCTTTCAACCACGGACGCAATCTACGAGCGCGGCGCGCGCTTCCTCCTCAAAGCACAGGAGCCGGATGGCTCATGGAGGGTCAGGTCTCGCCTCCATCCCCCTGCTCCGGTGAGCCCTCCCTACTTCGATACGGAGTTTCCGTACCAGCACGACCAGTTTATTTCGGCCATGGGAACGAGTTGGGCTACTTCAGCCTTGCTTCACAAGATTCCCGTGAAGGGAGGAGGGACGAAGCCAACACCAGCCTCCCCGGACATTGCGCCAGCGGAACAAGAGAGGTGGATTCAGGTGGCGTTGAGCGGCAGCGCCGCGCATCTGAAAAGACTCCTCGATGCAGGGATGAAGCCGGATGCCAGAACGAGTGAGGGCACCACTGCCTTGATGTTCGCCGCGCGCGACATCGAGAAAGTGAAACTTCTCGTGAAGCGCGGGGCCGATGTGAATGCCCGCGCAGGAACAGGCATCACTCCGCTGATGGTCGCAGCGCGCCACCGAGGGAACACTGAAGTCGTGCGACTGCTGCTTAAGAAGGGCGCCAGGCCAAACGCGGAAAAAGGCGTCGAGGTCCGAAACGATGCTTCCGCGTTGTTCTTCGCGATAATGGCAGAGGACACCAAAATCGTCGAGGCGCTCCTTGACGCGGGCGCCAGACTCGAGGATCGGATGAAACTGATCGGGAGGATTCCGGTGACTCCGCTTTTCTTAGCGACGGTGAGTGGTGAGCCTGCTATGGTGGATTGCCTGATCGGCAGGGGTGCGAATGCGAATGAAGTGGATGGTGACGGGATCTCGGTCCTGGCGTGGGCTTCAATAGCCAACCACGTGGATACGGTTCAGGCGCTGCTTGCGCGGGGCGCGCAGGTGAACAATATTGACAAGTTCGGCATGACTCCTCTGCTGTATGCCGCCTCCATCGACTACGGCGATACGCGCGTGCTCGAGAAGCTTATCGCCGCCGGCGCAGACCTGTGGGCGAAGAACAAGGAGGGTGTGACGGCGGCGGAGCTGGCAAAGAAGTACAACCACCTGACGATGGCGAACCTGCTCGCCGCGAAGGTATCTCCCCGTTGAAGAATCGGGAGGACATCATGCAGTCTTTGACTTCCAGAGTTCTATTGATCTTTGTTGTTTTCTCACAGGCTGCCCTCGGGCAGCCTTCGGTTCAGTCTCGAATCGAGCGCGTTGAAAAGGGATTGCTGGGTCCAGTTCTGGTCAAGGGAGCTCCCGGATGGACCATCCAGGAGCGGATGAAGCAGTACAAGGTCCCTGGCGTCAGCATTGCCGTCATCAATAATTTCAAAGTCGAGTGGGCCAGGGCCTACGGCGTCAAAGATGTCGAGACGAACGAACCCGTAGTGACGGACACTCTTTTTCAGGCGGCCTCCATCAGCAAGCCGGTAGCTGCCATGGTCGCCCTGAAAAAGGTTGAGGAGGGCAAGATCGCGCTCGATGAAAACATCAATAACAAGCTGACGTCCTGGAAGCTGCCCGACAATGAATTCACAGCAAAGCGCAAAGTAACCCTCGCTAATCTACTGAGTCACACAGGCGGCCTGACCGTTCATGGATTCCCTGGCTACGCAGTCGGAGACAAAATACCCACTCTGCCGGAGGTTCTGAACGGTTCGCCACCGGCAAACACAGCTCCTGTCAGAGTCGATATGGAGCCCGGCACCAAACCCAGGTATTCAGGCGGCGGCGTGACGATTGCGCAGTTGGCGATAATGGATATCGAGAAGAAACCCTATCCTCAAATCGCCCGCGATACCGTTTTACGGCCGCTGGGGATGACCAATAGTACTTACAATCAGCCTTTGCCCGACGAGACAAGAAAAAAGGCGGCCTCAGGACACAAGAGCAATGGGAAGCCCGTCGAAGGAAAGATCCATATCTATCCGGAGATGGCGGCTGCCGGACTATGGACCACTCCCACTGACCTTGCGAAATTCGCAATCGAGGTTCAACTGTCGCTGGCCGGCAAATCGAACAAGGTTCTCTCCAAAGAGACTACTGCCAGGATGGTCACTCCTTTCCTCGAAACTGTTGGACTGGGTCTTATGGTCGAAAAGCATGGAGCCGCAACATACGTCGGACACGGCGGATCGAATGAAGGCTTCAGATGTCAGCTCCTGGTAAACAGGGACAAGGGTTACGGCGCGGTCGTAATGGTGAACTCCGACAACGGGCAGATCATTTCCGAAATCCTCAGAAGCATAGCGAGCGAGTATCAATGGGAAGACTACCTGCCGCAGGCCTCTGAGATTGCGCCGGTTGATCCGAACAAGCTCGATGATTACGTCGGCCGTTTCCTGGTGAACCCCGATAGGGTTCCCACGATAACAAGAGAGCGCTGCAGGCTCTATGGCGAGCCAACCAACATGTTGAAGAAGCTTGGGGGCGATAGATAGCCCTCGGAGGTCGTGCAATGTCGAATCGTCGGGCATTTTTGAAGTTCCTCGCAGGCAGTCCCTTGCTTGCAGGTCTCCTACCGCTTCAAGAGGCCTTCAAACAGACCTCGGACGGTGTGATCTCCAGTCCAGCAGATGCGATCAACATTCTCGAGTTCGAGGCCGCTGCGCGAAAGGCGCTTCCTCCCACACACTTCGGCTACCTCTCGACGGGCGTCGACAGCGACGTAACGCTCAAAGCCAATCGCGATGGGTTCGCTCACTATCAGCTTCGTCCGCGGCGTCTGGTCGATGTGAGCCGAATCGACATGTCGACTGAACTCTTTGGGACGAAGTGGGACACACCGATCGCGCTCGCGCCTGTCGGCAGTCAGAAGGCGTTTCATCCCGAAGGTGAAATTGCGGTGGCGAGGGCGGCCCAGTCGAAGAAGACTTTGCAGATCCTGTCCACTGTTGCCACCTCTTCCGTTGAAGACGTAACCAATGCGCGCGGCGGACCCATCTGGTATCAGCTTTATGTCACCAACAGATGGGAAGCCACACAAAAGATGGTCAAACGGGCGGAGGCGGCGGGCTGCCCTGTCCTGGTGTTTACCGTCGATCAACTCGGTGGAAGGAACACGGAAACACTGCTGGCTTCGCGTCGAATGGATACCAGGCAATGTACTAACTGCCATGGTTCCGCATCCGGACCAGTAATAGACGCCCCATCATACTATCTCCGCAAGCCAATGTTCGATGGCATCGATCCAGTCGGACTTACACGCAACACCCCGTCGCTGACCTGGGAGTTTATTCGCCGCCTGAAGGACCTCACGCCGATGAAGCTGGTGGTGAAGGGAATCGTGACCCGCGAAGATGCGTTGCTGTGCCTGGAGAACGGAGTCGACGGCATCATCGTTTCCAACCACGGGGGGCGCGCCGAAGAGAGCGGGCGAGCGACAATTGACTGCCTATCGGAAGTGGTCCACGCTGTGAGTGGCCGAATCCCGGTGCTTGTGGACGGAGGCTTCCGCCGTGGCACAGACATCTTCAAAGCCCTCGCTCTTGGAGCTCGAGCCATCTGCGTCGGCAGGCCTTACGCGTGGGGCCTTGCCGCCTTCGGCCAACCGGGCGTCGAGCGCGTCTTGGACATTCTTCGCCGCGAATTGGATTTGGTGATGAGACAGTGCGGCACGAGATCGCTAAAGGAGATAGGTCCTGCGTTTATCGCCGGCAGCGAGCGGCGGGTCTAAGAGAGAAGCTTGAGGGTATGAGAAAGACACTAGCGTTGCTGTTTCTTCTGGTGGTGCAAGTCCCGCCGTTGGCTCACTCGAAGCTGAATCCTGCGCCTAAGGCGCTTGTATTCACCCACGTAACTGTCATCGACGCTACCGGTGCGCCTGCGAAACCGGACATGTCTGT
>DASYSA010000389.1:0-7509 GCA_036003885.1 Blastocatellia bacterium
TGCCCCGCGCAATCTGAGCAAAATGATCTCTTCAAACTCGCCTTGAACCATCAACTCGCGCGCGCCTTCGAGTTGCTCGATCGAACGCCTCACTGCGTCGTGCTGGCGGGCGTCGGTTATCATCAAATCATCACGCTCGACGACCGGCCCTCCACTCAGTCGGTGCAGCAGCGAGGCGGTCAACCGGTCGAATCCCTCTCCGGTGAGTGCGGAAATGTTGATTGAATCCTCGGGCAGCGATTCGATCGCACGCGGAAGATCGATCTTGTTCATCGCAATGATTCTTCTCTCGCCAGGCACCTGCTCGAGCAGGCGGGAGTCGTCTACTGTCATGGGCTGGGAAGCGTCCATCACCAGCAGGGCGATGTCGGCATCGGCAATTGCGGCGCGGCTGCGGCTGATGCCGATCGTTTCAACAACGTCGGTCGTCTCTCTGATGCCCGCGGTGTCGATGAGTCGCACGGGCAGGCCCGCTATCGAGGCGCTCTCGTACAACGCGTCCCGGGTGGTTCCGGGAATCTCAGTGACGATTGCTCGGTCGCTTCCGGCAAGGCGATTGAAAACGGAAGATTTGCCGACGTTGGGACGTCCGACTATTGCCAGGGCGAACCCTTCCTTCACAAACCTGCCGAACGAAAAACTAGCCGCAATTTCCGAGAGATCCGCGACGGCTGCATTGATCTTCGAGAGCAGGTCTGATTCTGCGTCAGTCGAGATATCATCTTCGGCGAACTCGACCGAAGACTCGAGGTGAACGATGATCTCGACGACCAGATCTTTGAGCCGAACAAGGCGCTTTGAAAGCGCGCCCTCAAGTTGTCGCGTTGCAACGCGGGCCTGATAGCGGGTCTGTGCGTCGATCAGGTCGCGGACCGCCTGAGCTTGTGCGAGATCAATGCGCCGGTTTGAGAAGGCGCGAAAAGTAAATTCTCCGGGCTCGCCGATCCGGGCCCCGCGTTGAAGAATCAGATCGAGAACCCGGCTGACGACGATAGGGCTGCCGTGGCAGCTCAGTTCGACAACATCCTCTCCTGTGTAGGAGTGGGGAGCCTTGAAGTAGGTGAGTATGGATTCGTCTATGTGTTCGCCGGTCGTCGGATCCACGAGCCGGCCAAAGCGGGCGCGGGCGGATTCGCCCACAGGGATCTGCGATTCAGTTTGAAAGATGGCGGCTGCGATCTCGAGAGCGGCTGGGCCGCTCAATCGCACGACTCCGACTCCGCCGCGTCCGGGAGGCGTCGAGATAGCGGCGATGGTGTCTCCGAGAAGCATGGTTTATGGTTTCGGTTTCGGGTTTCGGGCTCCGGGTTTCTGGTTCCGGGTTTCTGGTTCTTGCTTCTCACCGAACCAGAAACCGGAACCAGAAACCCGAAACCATTAGGCTGGAAAGATGACGAGTTTGCGGTTTTCGCCGTCGCCGCGGCTCTCAGTCCTGACCGAAGCATCTTCCGAGAGAGTCAGATGAATGATGCGGCGTTCGTTTGCAGTCATAGGATCGAAGCTGAAAGGCATGTGCGTCGAACGGACCTTCTCCGCCGCCTTCTCCGCCATCAGGCGGAGTTCCTTTTCGCGTCGCGCCCGGTAGTTGCCCGAGTCGAATACGATTCGCGCGTCTTCGCCCGAGAGGCGGCTGGAAACGCGGTTGCCGAGGTACTCCAACGCGTCGAGCAGCTCCGCGTTGTGGCCGAGCAACAACGCGACGTCTTCGCCCTCTACCTGGACTCGGGGACCTTCTTCTCCTGATTCTGCGCTGGCGGTCAACTCGAGGCCGCTGGATCTGAAGACCAGATTCGTGAATTCCACGACACTGCTCAAATCGTCTTGTGACATTACTTCACGCTCCCGACTACCTCTTTTTCCAGGGTCCGGCGCTTCGCCGCGGGTGGTCCCTTCTTGCCAGACTTCTCCGACTTCGCTCCGTCCCCGGCAGATGCTTCAGGCTCGGCGGTGATCTTGTTTATTACCAGCTGGACAACGACACCAACGACGTTGCTGACCATCCAGTACAGCACCAGGCCGCTGGGCGCTGACAGGAAGAAGAACCAGGTGAGCATTATCGGCATCAGCCACGTCATCATCAATCGCTGCATCTTCATTGACGGATCGGCCGTGGCGGGCTGCGGCGTCAGCTTGGTCTGCCCGATCATGGTGACGCACATAACTATAGGCAGGACGTGATAGGGATCGGCCGTAGACAGATCCTTTAGCCAGAGGATCCACGGCGCGTGACGCACGTCCAACGAGATCGTCAGGTATATAAAGAAGGCCCAAAAGATCGGCATCTGAAGCAGCATGGGCAAGCACCCTCCAAGAGGGTTTGCTTCCTTCATCAGCGCCATTTGCTCCTTCTGAAGCTCGAGCATCTCTTTTTCGGATTTCTTCGGGCTCTCCTTCAGCTTTTTCATCCGCTCCTGAAGCTCTTTCAGACGAGGCTGGTGCTTGGCAGCCTGCTTCATCTTTCTCGAGCTGTAGAACCGGAGAGGAGACAGACACAGATTGATCACGAACGTTACACCAACGATGCTCCATCCGTAGTTGTGAAACACCCCGGCCAGGCCATCAAGCGCCCACCCGATCACCGGTACGATGGGCCTGACCATAAAGTGAAAGAAGCCGTAGTCGATGAGGGCCTCGAGATCGACACCCAGTCCGTGTCCCACCTCGGCCAGCAGCTTGCGATCCTTGGGGCCGACGAATATGTGAGTCACGGAGTCCGAGCGCACCGGAACTGCCACCGATGGATAGTCATGCGAGACCTTGTCGTCGGCAGGATCTTTCAACGTAACGTTGGTCAGCGTCGCTTCATCTATAGGCAGATCGGGAATTGCGGTCATCGTGAAGTAGTGGTCCACAAGCCCGACCCACCTGTAACCGTGTCTGATGTTATCGCTGGCCTGTGCGACTCCATTTCCGGCCGAGGTGCCCTCGGGAAGCGACTGCAGCGTAAGTGCGCCGCCCTCGTGGCTCAGCACTCGTGCATATCCGAGGAGGACCTGCTCGTCCCCTGCAACAATCTTGATCTCATCAACGCCTTCAGCTAGCGGCTTATCAATCTGAATCCGATGTGATCCCGAATCGACTGCGACTATCTTGGCGACCTGCGGTGTAATCTTTTTGCTGATGACCGCTTCGCGGCTGCCGGCATTGTTATAGGCGATCACCTGGGGCGGCGTGCTGTAGCTGCCGCTGGCTCGCTTGTCGCTCTGGTCTCCAATGCGCGGGCCGAGCAGCAGCTCGACGCGCTGGTCTCCGCTTGAAGAGGTGACCTGGGCGGTGACATCGACGACGAAGCCCTCGCCACGGAATTTGAAAGTCTTGCGCGCGGAGATGCCGGGCGAGGAGTAAGTGAAGGTCAGCTCGAGCTCCTGGCCCGGCGTCAGCTCAATTCTCTTCTGGTCCGCAGCGGCGCTCACCTGAAAGGTCGCTTGATTGAGTTGAGTTGCCAGCTCCGGCACCCAGGGCAGTCTCATGCTGAAGGGGGCTCCAAGCTTCTCGATTGCGTCGGTGGGTATCAGTTCGAGGTCTTTGCCGTCGGCCGCGGTGATTCTACGCTCGACGCCACCCATCTTGTATTTGTCCAGGATCCACGATGTGGCAACAGCGCCTTTATTCGAGAACCTGGCTCTCCAATATGGAGTCACGATCTCAATTTCACGTTGAGGAGTAGAGGTCGTCTGGGCCAGCGGAAGCTGAGGAGGAGGCGCAGTCGGTTTTGGGATGACAGGTGGCCGCTCTGGTGGTGAAGAAAGAATCTCAGCCAGCTCGGGCTGCGGCTGAGGCGGATAGAAGTAGCGCATTCCCACTTGCCAGAGGACGAGCACTAATAATGAAAGCGTTAACGCCAGTATAAATCTGTATCGATCCATTCGGGTTCTTTTGAGGCTCCTTCTGAATTACTTCACGGGGTCGTACCCGCCGGGATGAAACGGATGGCACCTTAAGAGTCGCCGCGTCGCCAGGTAGAACCCCCGCAGGGCGCCGTACTGTCTGACGGCTTCAATAGCGTACTCGGAGCAAGTAGGGGTGAATCTGCACGCCGGCGGAAGCAGCGGCGAGATGAGCACCTGATAGGCTCGCAGCAGGTAGATGAGAGCGGACTTCACTTGACCGACATCCTCTCCAGAAAAGCGATAAAGTCACCTTCAACGTCGCGGTAACCAGCTTCGACCAGAGGTCGTTTGACATTGATGACTATATCAACTCCCGGTGGGACAAGCCACTTGTTTCTCCGAAACGCCTCTCGCACCAACCTGCGAGCCCGGTTCCGCTCGACTGAATTGCCGGTCTTCCGCGTTGCGGTAATACCTAAACGAGGCTGACTATTTGAACTCGACAGCACAAAAGCCGTAAAGTACCTGGCCTGAATCTTGCGACCCTTTTCGTACACGCGCCGAAATGAATCGCGCTTGAGAATTCTGTTGGTCTTGGGAAACTTTTCGGATACTTCACCCATACATCAGTGATACGCGTTGCATGATCCGAGAGGATCCACCGAACCCCTCCCGTCGCGCATCACTCACCACTCTCTAATAGTGTGCAGGGGTAAGGCGTTTGCGCCCCTTGGCGCGGCGGCGTTTTAGCACGAGTTGGCCGCCCTTGGTGCTCATGCGCACGCGGAAGCCATGAGTCTTGGCGCGCCGGCGGTTGTTAGGTTGAAAAGTCCTCTTCATGGTTTACACCTTTCCAAAAGCATCTCTGCAGAAAAGGGTAAGGCTATAGGAACGATTGGGTGTTGTCAAGGTGAGCGAAAGTCCCGGAAACAAGTGCCCTCGCAGGGAAGGGCGCTCTGTTTGAACGCCCCGGGATTCCGCACGCTCGAGGATGGCGAATGCCTTCGGAAGCGCCATTCGCTAGATTGCCTGGTCCATCTCAGTCGCGTTGCCTGAACGCGACTCTACCGTTTATGCTCTTAACATCACAGAGAAGGAGGAACGATCATGGCGGGAGTGATCCCTGAGAAGTATGTCGACCTGTTCTCAAAGAAGGCATTCGCAAATCTGGCTACTGTGAATCCGGACGGGACTCCGCAGGTTACCCCTGTGTGGGTCGACTACGACGGCACGCACGTTCTGGTTAACTCAGCTCGCGGCCGACGCAAGGATAAGAATATGGAGACAAATCCTGCGGTGGCCATTTCGATACCCGACCCTGATAACCCTTATCGCTACCTCGAAGTGCGAGGGCGCGTGGCCGAGATAACCGAAGACGGCGCCGACGAACATATAGACAAAATGGCGAAGAAGTATCTCGGGCAGGATAAGTATCCATTTCGCCAGCCGGGCGAGGTCAGGGTCATATTCAAGATCCAGCCGCTGCACACTTCAGGCATGGGTTGAGTGCTGAGTTCTGAGTAATGAGTGCTGAGTTCTGAGTAATGAGTGCTGAGATCAGCCACTCAGCACTCATTACTCGGAACTCAGCACTCATTACTCGGTACTCTCTCCCCGCTGTAGTTCGCGAATGAACTCTCCGAGCGCCCGGTTGAACTCTGCAGGCTGCTCGAGATTTGAAAGGTGACCTGCGCTCGGGACCACGTGCATTCGAGAATGAGGTATCCCGTTGCGCAGAGCCTCGGCTTCCGCGACCGGGGTGAGCGAGTCTTCGGCTCCGACTGCAATCAGCACCGGGCGATCGATGCCCGCCAGGAGGTAAGTCGAATCCATGCGTTCCGCCATGGCGCGCTGAGCGGCGGCGATCCCAGCCGGCGAATTCGCTTCGATCATCGATCGAATTCGCCTCGCGATCTCCGGTTTGTGCTGGAGCGTGGACGGTCCGAGCAACTGGGGCCCCATCTCATCTGCTATTGCACTTGCGCCCTCGGTCTCTGCTTTCTTCGCAGAGTTCAGCCGACTCTCGCGAGCTTTGTGAGTATCCGCACTCGCTCGCGTATCAGCCAGCATCATCGCCCGAACGGCGCCAGGATACTTCCGGTAAAATGCGAGTGACACATAGCCGCCCATCGAGAGGCCAACCAATGCCGCTTCCTCGATTTCAAGAGCCGCCATCAATCCGAGAACATCGGATGCCATTTGATCCATTGAGTAAGGGCCCGGCGGTACATCCGAGTTGCCGAAGCCGCGGAGGTCCAGGGTTATCGTCCGGCAGAAATGTCTGAGGTCCGCGACCTGGTCATCCCACATCGTCTGATTCAATGGAAACGCGTGGATAAAAACTACTGGCAGTCCTGAGCCTTCATCTCTGTAGTCAATATTGATTTCGTTAACTTCAATTTTCATGGGTTGAACCTCCTGCCACATCTTTGAAATGAGCCGCGCCTTGAAATGTTAGCAGAATTCGATCGCGCGATTCACGTTGCTCGCCATTCATTTTCTCCAAATTGTTCTCCAAATTGCGCTGGCAAAAATCAACACTTAGCCTTCCAGGGATGTTTGTAAGAAATTCGCAAGAAGTCTTCCTAACTTGCTGCATGCCCGAAAGGTAAAGGTCCTCAGAGCGTCGCCGGAGCGGCAAGTTACGTGAATGGGTACTAGCAAATGGGCTAGGCCTGCGTGTTATACTCGCGATCCTTTTGAGAAGCGCGCTGTTTGTAGTTCTGAGTAAGGCGTAGTGATCGACCCCGACGTCTTGGACCCTCTCGGCGGACAGCGCATTTTGTTTAACCGAATATTGGAGCCACGAATGAATCGAGTAATCTGCAGGAGATTCACGAGAGGCCTCTTCTCTTGTTTCTTGCTATTAGTGCTGTTTGGATTTGGGTATTCACCGAAAGGGACCGCCGTCCCGGCTTTCGCCGCAGACGATCCTCTCCCCATAAATAAGAAAGAATCTTCGGGCGATCCTCCTCCCGTTAATAAGAAAGAATCTTCGAAGGAAGATCTTAAGGATGGTTCTGGTTCATCGAAAGAACTCGCCGACAGAACACACGCAGTCATCTCTAAGCAAGTCATAGAAGAAGAGCCCCTGGACACCTCAAAGAGGCCGACGCCGGAAATCCAACCCCGCATCGATACAAGCAAGGGCATCCTGAATCTTCCTTCTGAGTTGAATACAGAGAATGAGCTTGTTGAGTTTCAAGCGACCGCGTATTGCCTTAAGGGGCGGACGGCTTCAGGGGTGAATACGCGGCCCGGTGTTATTGCGGCTGACCCACGTGTGTTGCCGCTTGGTACTGTCGTGCACATAAGAGCCGGGCGCTACACCGGGACCTATACGGTTCTGGACACCGGCGGCCTTATCAAGGGACACACGATCGACATCTTCCTGCCTGATTACGTAGAGGCAAAGAGATTCGGACGGCAGCGAATCAAAGTCAAAGTGCTGAGGCAAGGACGGCGTCCCGCGCACGTTGGATGTTCCCACGGGGCATCAGTGGCCAAGGCGCTGTAATAAGCAGATAGGTTGGTTTTAGACCGAAGCTCGCGGCTGCGATCTTTCTTCGCAGCCGCGAGCTTTTTTGGCTCCTGCTCGAGATCTTCGATGCCCGGTTCGCCGTGTTCGCTCGACGGCAGTCATCGGGCATCTCCGCTCTGGATAAGTCGCCGAGATCTA
>DASYSA010000390.1:0-15326 GCA_036003885.1 Blastocatellia bacterium
GCACCCGCAACAGGGGACTGAGCGTACTCGCAGAAGGTGCATAAGAAAATGAACCAGAGGTTGATTAGTGTCGTCGTAATTGTGAGCCTGCTCTCGGGCTGCACGGTCGGTCCGAAATATCGGAGGCCCGCTGTCAAAACACCAGACGTATTCCGGGGGACCTCGGATGCGAGCGCGCCGCCGGATCCAGCGTCGCTTGCTGACATGAAATGGTTTGAGATCTTCAAGGACTCGCAGCTCCAGGGATTAATCCGCGCGGCTCTGGTCGAAAACTACGATCTTCGCGATGCCGTCGCCCGAGTGTCCGCGGCGCGCGCGAACCTCGGAATCACACGTTCGGATCAATTCCCGAGTGTCGGGCCCAGCGCTTCGGTAACAACGCTTCGCCGCTCGGCAAGCGGAGCATTTCCTCTTGGACCGGGCATAGCGCAGAATCGAACCTTCGGCACCGTGTTGCTCAACTTGCTGTCGTTCGAGGTCGATGTTTGGGGCCGATTGCGGCGCGCGACCGAAGCCGCGCGCGCTGATTTGCTGGCCACTGAAGAATCTCGCAAAGCAGTGATCACGACGCTTGTGAGCGACGTTGCTTCAAACTACTTCAACCTGCTCGAGCTCGACAGGGAGCTGGAGATTGCAAAGCGCACTCTTGCAACTCGTCAGGAATCTCTGCAACTCATTAGAGTGAGGCAGGAGGGCGGCGTTGCGACTATGTTGGATGTGCGCCAGGCAGAACAACTGGTCTACAACGCAACCCAGGCGATTCCCGACATCGAGAGGCTGATCGAGCAACAAGAAAACGAGATCAGCGTGCTGCTGGGCAAGAGCCCCGGCCCCGTCGCGCGCGGCAGTTCGTTGACGGACCAGGAACAACCGGCGTCGGTGCCTCCAGGGCTGCCGTCTTCGCTGTTGGAGAGGCGACCCGACATCAGGACCGCGGAACAGAACTTGATCGCCGCGAACGCGAACATAGGTGTGGCACAAGCCGCCTACTTTCCCCGAATCAGCCTGACAGCGTTCCTGGGAGGGGAAAGCAACCAACTCTCAACGTTGTTCAAAGGACCGACTCGAGTGTGGCAGTTCGTGCCTCAGGTAAGTCAACCAATCTTCAGCGCGGGCAGACTCAGATCGAATGTGAGACTTGCGGAAGCACAACAGAACATTGCGCTGGTTCAGTATGAGAAGGCGATCCAAACCGCCTTCCGTGAGGTTTCGGACGCCCTGGTGCAATACCGCAAGGTCAAAGAGGTGCGCACACAACAGGAGTTGTTGTTGACGACCTTGCAGGATCGGTCGCGTCTTGCCTATCTGAGATACAACGGGGGAGTCGACACTCTCCTCAATGCTCTGGACGCCGATCGCGACCTGTTTAACGCCGAGTTGAACCTCGCTCAAACCAGGCGCAACGAATTGCTCGGACTGGTGCTGCTCTACAAGGCTCTGGGCGGCGGCTGGACGCAATGAAGAACGTTTCGCGTTTTGCGTTTTAAGTTTTACGTTCTGTAGATCAAAGTGATGCTGCCTTCGAGTAAACGTAAAACGTAAAACGTAAAACGTAAAACGTAAAACGTAAAACGTAAAACGTAAAACGTAAAACGTAAAACGTAAAACGTTTCCTATCTGGCGGCCTTCATTGCGACGCGGGCAGCTTCGATCGTTCGATCGATGATGTCATCAGAATGCGCGGCGCTAACGAACGCACATTCGAACTGCGAAGGCGCCAGGTAGACTCCCTCGTCCAGGATAGCCCTGAAGAATCTCGCATAGAGATTCGTGTCAGCCTGCTTTGCCGTAGGCCAACCGGTGACCGGCCCCTCGGCGAAAAACGCGGTGAGCATCGATCCGACCCGGTTCACCGTAGCGGGAACTCCCAACTTCCCGGCAACCCCTTTCAACCCACTCTCGAGCCTCCCGCTCAGCCGTTCCAGTTCCGCGTACGGATTCGTCTCCTTCAAGAGCTTCAACGTCGTGAGCCCGGCAGTCACAGCGAGCGGATTGCCGGAAAGAGTACCCGCCTGATAGACCGCGCCCAGCGGCGCAATTCTCTCCATCACGTCTGCACGTCCCCCGAACGCCGCAGCTGGAAGGCCGCCGCCGATGATCTTGCCAAGGCAGGTCAGATCCGGCTTCACGCCATATAGCTCCTGCGCGCCTCCGTATGCGATGCGAAAGCCCGTTATCACCTCGTCGAAGATCAGAAGCGCACCGTGAAAGGCAGTCACCTCGCGAAGCATCTCCAGGAATCCGGCGCCTGGCGCCACGCATCCCATGTTGCCTGCGACTGGTTCGACGATGACGCAGGCGATCTCGTCTCCCTGCTCCTCGAAAGCGGCTCTCAGAGCCTGTTCGTCGTTGAAGCCCAGGACCACAGTGTTCCGAGCGAAGTCGGCCGGCACGCCTGCGCTGTCGGGTGTTCCGAACGTTGCGAGACCCGAACCTGCTTTCACCAACAAGCTGTCGGAGTGCCCGTGGTAACAGCCTTCGAATTTGATGATTCGATCCCGCCCCGTGAACCCGCGAGCGAGCCTTATGGCGCTCATCGCGGCCTCGGTACCCGAGCTGACCAACCGCACCTTTTCGATCGAAGGAAAAGCGGCAATGATCTCTTCGGCTAGTTCGATCTCGAGCTCGGTGGGTGCACCGTAGCTGGTGCCGCTCTCCGTCGCCCGTCGCACGGCTTCCAGGACCTCCGGATGAGCGTGGCCAAGTATCATCGGTCCCCAGGAGCCGACGTAGTCCAGGTACTCGTTGCCGTCGGCGTCAGTAATGGTGGCGCCGGACGCTTGCTTGATAAACAGCGGTCCGCGACCCACCGCCCGAAAGGCGCGCACCGGACTATTGACTCCGCCCGGAATCGTGCGTGATGCGCGTTCGAACAATCGAGTTGATTCAGTATAGCGCTTTGCCATATTCTAGCCTCGTATTGATGATGTGTGGTTGGTTTTGAGGAAGCACAGAGTATACCAACCGAGTCGCGTTTCGAGTAGGGGTGCGATCGAGGCGGTGCGCGTCACGGTTTTGTCGGTGCGATCAAAGGGAACGGCTTCAAAGGTCGCGGAAACGTCGGTTCTCATTAACACCTCACTGAATTGAGGTGTTAATGAGACACTTTGCCGTGAGGCGCCCAGTGTCACCGAGCCACGAATCTCCTCGAAGGACAACGACCTGAAGGATCGGACCGAGTCAGCTCCGACGCCTGAGCGCACGGCCCAATGTTGATCCTGCATTTGTCCAGGCTGTAGTCATCTTCTATAATCGGCGTTCACCGTGTCTGCGCAAATCAACAGACGCGACCTCCCGTGGGTCGTCCTCATCTCGGTCTCGTTCATATTTGGCCTGGTCGTTTCGTGGGAGCGCTGGGGCAATCCGCTCGTAGACTGCGGACGCGAGATGAACCAACCGTTGAGGCTTGCGCGCGGCGAGATGCTCTACTCCCAGGTGCGCCACATCTACGGTCCGCTCTCGCCTTATCTCAATGCGCTTCTCTACCGGATTTTTGGCGCGTCGCTTGGCGTGCTCTATGCCGATGGCATAGTTACGGCGTTGGTGATCATCGGCCTCGTGTACTGGTTGGCGCGTCAACTGATGGGACGAGCGCCTTCGGCGGCAGCGGCGCTCAGCGTAATGTGGATATGCGCGTTCAAGCAGGCGGGCAACTACGTGCTGCCGTACTCTTATGCCGCGCTGCATGGCTGCGTGCTTGGACTCGCGTCGCTTGCCCTCCTGGTAAAGGCTGCAGGCGCCAGGGAAGGCGCAGTCCGCGACGGAGCAGGCGGCAGATTGTCGGCGGCGAAATACCTGATGTGCGCCGGAGTCATTGCCGGTCTAACCGTACTGGCGAAGACCGAGATGGGCTTTGCGGCGGTGAGCACTGGAGTGGCTGCTGCCGGTATTATTTACTACCCGCAGCTCAGACGCTCCCTGGTCTCGATTGTATATTTCCTGGGCCCGGCGATGGGAGTGGTTGGTCTGGTCTACGGGATAGTGGCCGCGCGCGCAGGTTGGTACGCCTTGCTGCAGGAGAGCTTCCTCGCCTTGCAGAACCTCCCGGTGGAGTTGGTCTACTTTAACAAGCGAATGTCCGGATTCGACCAGCCGCTGCTATCGCTTGCCCAGATGGGCGGCTCGCTGCTGAGGATTCTCTCGTTCGCACTTCTGATCGCCTCGATCAGTCTGCTGGTTACGCGGTGGAGGAACCGGCGCCCGGGAATTGAGGTCGCGATGGCCGACCGCAGCTTGCCCAACGCCGGCCGGGCCAGCTATGTGTTGCTGTGGGCATTGGTTCTGCTGTCGGTTCTCTTGTTTGTCATAGCCCCGTCGGCGGGCAGGCTCCAATGGGACAAGGGACCTTATCTTGCGATGCCGGTTTTGCTCGTCGCCCTGATGGTGTTGACCTTTCTTCGTTACAGAAGGGAGGTCTCGATAAGCAAAGAGGCGAGCACGAGGACGCTTGTGTTGCTCGTCGTAGCAGTGTACTCGCTTCTGAGCCTCGTGCGAGTGATTCTCAGAGTCCGCAGCGGCGGGGCCTACAGCTCATATCTTCTGCCGGCATCGGTCATACTGTTCACATACTGCTGGGCCACTACCTTCCCCGGCTTGATCAAGGATCGCAGGGCGCGCCCCGTGGCGCGCTACATCGGTCTCGCCTTGATATTCGCCTGGGTGGCAGTTACCGCCGGGGTTGTGACTCATCGTTTTCGCACGAACAATACCTACCCTGTCACGACGACGCGAGGAACAATCATAGCCATACCGGAACTGGGAATCGCTTTTGATGAGGCCGTACGTTTTATCAATCGCGAGACTGAGCCGAGCGACCCGGTAGCCGTAATACCTGAAGGGACTTCGTTGAACTTCTTCACGGACCGCCGTAATCCGCTCAAAGAGGAGATCACTACACCCGGCTATTTGAATCCCGAACAGGAGGAACGTGCAATCAGCCAGCTCATCGAGTCGAACACTCGGTTGATCCTGGTGACTAACCGCGCAACACCCGAGTTTGGCCGCGGTATCTTCGGAAGGGATTATTGCCAGAGGCTGATGGGGTGGATCGAGGACAACTTTGAACAACAAGCGATCTTCGGTCCGGATCACGATCCAAATCTGAGGATTGGAGCCCGGACCTTCTTTATTCGAGCGTATCGGAAGAAAGAAATGCGAAATGCGAAATTCGAAATGCGAAGTGTCCCAGGCAACTTGCCACTGACCACGGACAACTGACCACGGACAACTGACAATGGACTAGCCAAAAGAGTTTACACTCTCAGCCACATACCTTGCCTCGTCGTCGGTAAGCTCGGCGAAGATCGGCAGCGTGAGGACCTCGCGTGAGCACTCTTCCGAGATGGGGAACGCCCCTTCACGCTCGTTCAAGTCCTGATAAGCCTCTTGAAGATGTATCGGCACCGGATAGTGAATCAATGTCCCGACGCCGCAATCGGCCATATGCTTCTGGAGTTCGTCCCTCCGCCGGCATCTGACCACGTAAAGGTGATAGTTGTGAACGCCGTAGTCCAGCTCGACCGGCTTCCTTACCAATTCGTTCCTGATTTCACGCTCGTAGATTGCGGCAATCTCCCGCCTGCGCCGGTTCCAGCCCTCCAGCTTCGGAAGCTTCACCCGCAGTATCGCCGCCTGCATCTCATCCAGCCTGCTATTGATTCCCCTGGTCGCATGGTAGTACCGGCGAACTTCGCCATAGTTGCGCAACCGGCGGACACGCTCAGCGATATCATCGTCATCGGTTACGACTGCGCCCCCGTCCCCAAAAGCCCCGAGGTTCTTGCTCGGATAGAAGCTGAAGCACCCTGAGTCGCCGATGACGCCCAGCTTGCGGTTTCGGTACATTGCTCCCACCCCCTGCGCCGTGTCTTCGACGACGCGGATGTCATGCCTGCGAGCGATTTCGATGATCGGGTCGAGGTCCGCGGCCTGGCCATAGAGGTGAACGGGCACAATCGCGCGAGTGCGCGGTGTGATCGCATCTTCGATCTGCTCCGGGTCGAGGTTGAAGCTCACCGGATCCACATCGACCAGCACCGGCAGGGCTCCCGACGACGAGATCCCTGACACGGTTGGAACGCAGGTATTCGCCGCCGTGATGACTTCGTCTCCAGGTCCGACTCTCGCAGCCGCCAGCGCCAGGTGAATCGCGTCGGTTCCGGAAGCCACTCCCAGCGCATGGCGCGCGCCCAGGTAAGTCGCGAACTCACGTTCGAACTGCTCGCCCTCCTGGCCGAGAATGAACCAGCCGCGGTTCAGCACTCCCTGAACCGCGGAGTCCACTTCGGTTCGAAGCGATTGGTATTGGCGTCGCAGATCGCCGAATGGGACTTTTATTCCAGATACCAGTTGAGGTTCTCCTTGTAATAGTCGAAGGTTTTTTGCAGCCCCTCGCGAAGCGAAGTCCTGGGCGCCCACTCAAGGGTGGCTTTGATCTTCGAGAAGTCGCCGTAGTAGTCCCCGATGTCTATCGATTTCTTCTCCGGTGGAAATGGAACGAACCGGTAGCTCCCACCGCCGCTTATTTCAATCATCAGCTCGACGAGGGACTTCAGATCTATCGGTTCACTCCCGCCCAAATTGAATATCTGACCATCAGCTTCCTCTCTATCTGCTGCAAGCATCATCGCGTCGACGACGTCGTCAACATAATTGAAGTCCCTCACCTGGCTGCCGTCCCCGAAGATCTGAATCTCGCTGCCCTCGACTATCCGGCGTATGAACCACCCTATGAATCCCTGCCTCGCGTGCTTCAACAACTGGCCAGGTCCATAGGTATTCGTGAGTCTCAGCGAGACTGTGCGCACTCCGTAGACGTTGTTATAGAGGACGTGATAGAGCTCGCCGCAGAGCTTGTTGATGCCGTTGGCGTCGGTGGGTTGAGCGAGGTGTTTCTCGTCCACCGGAAGATAGGTTGACTTGCCGTACAGCTGGCGGGTGCTTGTGTAGACGATCTTAACATCGCGATTGTTCTTGCGGCAGGCTTCCAGGATTGATATCTGCGCGCGAACATTTATTTCGAGATCGGTGTATGGATCTTCCATGCTATCGATGTGGCTCACCTGACCCGCAAGATTGAATATCAGGTCCTGTTCCTTAACCAGATAAGCCATGCTGTGCTCGTCGCGGACATCGGCGATGTTGACGTGCACTTTGTCTTCGATCCCGCGGATATTGAATCGGTTTCCGCCATACGCCGGCACGAGCGAGTCTACGAGTGTCACGTGTGCTCTGAGGTCGACGAGCCGCCTGGCGACATTGCTTCCTATGAAGCCAAGACCGCCCGTCACAAGGACCTTCTTTCCAGCGAAGCTTTCGTTGTCATCGATTCTCATAAGCTGTCCAGAAGAAATTCGAAATTCGAAATTCGAAATTAGCAGTGTTCTCCAATTTCGCATTTCGCATTTTCGCACTTTCCCTTCACTTCTTTACTATCTCGCGAGCCACGCGGGCCGGCGATGAGAGACGGTAGACCGGATAGATGCGCGGCGCGGTCCCCGCAGGCTCCTGATCGAGTTCCTTGTCGAAGAAGTTCCAGTTGACCAGCCCGTCGTCGCTTTCGGCTTCGAGGAGGTAAGCGACCAAAGCCGCCTTCGTCTGATGAGCCGAAACGATGAAGGATCCTCGCGGAAAGACCTCTTTGCTCCTGGCTGAAGCTACGTCGAGTCTGGTCTCCCTGTGCCCTTGAAACGAGCGAGCGGCGCGTGACACTTTGGTGACCGAGCACGCTTCGACTTCCAGGGTCTCCTCTCTCTTTGTCTGCTCGACGACGATCCCGTGCGCCAGCAGCAGGTCTATGATCCCACGCTGGTCCGGCTTGAGTATATATTCCGAGGGAGCCTTGATGCGGCGAGTGGCCTGGAACTCGCCATATTCGGTCATCTTCACCGGTCTGGCCTCGCTCGTTGCCTCGAATCTCTCCTTGCTGGTCCGCGGATCTACAACCTTATTGACCGAGCCGACAAGAATTTCGACCGGCTTGCTCGAGGCCCTCAACTCGAAGCCGATCCCCATCCCCTGATCGTTACCCATCGTCGTCCCGGTATCGACGGAGTAGCGATCGGCCTGCGCAAGCAGCGTGACAACTTCGGCTGCATGATTGGCGACGTAGTCGAGGATTGCTCGGACGAACTTGTCGGTTACGTCTACTCTCCTGCGGAAGTCGAGATAGGAATAGGCCTCGCTCAAGATGGCAATGCGGTTGCGAAGTCCGACGTAGTTGTTGCCGAACCGGGGCCGGTGGTCAAACGTGGCCCATACTTTTGGGTCCTTAGCCGAGTCTCCGCCCAGTTCCCGCTGCGGATTTCGCTCATCCGAGAAGTTGCCATAGAAATAAGTCCGGTAGCTGTATTTCTCGCGCAGCGTCGTAGTCACCTCCGGGAGTAGCCGATCACGGACCAGGGAGATGATGCGGCGATCGGTGTTCGGATTCAGCGACGGCGAGTATGTAAGCGCATATCCGTGATAAGACCCATTCGTCGTATGCAGGTCGATTACGACATGCGGATCCCATCGGTTGAAGACACCTTCGACCAGTCCGCGCGCTTCGGGGCTTTCAAGTTTCATGAAGTCACGGTTCAGATCCATCTGCTTGCCATTCTCTCTCGTGCCCACGCCGCCCATCGGCCCATTCTGCGCTGTCCGATTGTTAATGTCGATCTTTTCGTTTCCATCGGCGTTGTAGATCGGAGCGACGAGCAGGATCATCCTGTCCAGCAACGGGGCGAGGGGACCGGTGACGATATCCCTCATGAGGTGCAGAGTTGCCTCCTTCCCTTCGACCTCGCCGGCGTGAATGTTTGCCATGATGAAGACGACAGGCTTGCCGGACCTTGCCGCTTGAGCCGGAGAGTCGATCGCCGGCTTCGAGAGAATCACAAGCGGCAATGAGCGGCCTTCGTTCGTTACACCGAAGGTCTCAACCTTCACGGCGTCGCTCATTCGCTGTAGGCCCGCGATGAACTCCATCACGTCGGCATAGCGGGAGGTCTCCGCGTAGTCGGTCAATTCGGCGCGGGATTTCAAACTCGATTCGTCTGTATCGGTCTTCATAAGCGTTAAGGGAATCATCAACCCGAGCGTCAGAATAAGGGCCTTCAATGGTTCCTCCTCATATTTTCATTTCGATCAGCGCGGGCGCGAAATCAACGGCATCCGCACTCACAAGGCGATAGACTGTCTGGCGACGCAAACCGGTGAGGGCTGTCCTGATGTGTTCGCCGTGGATGTGGCCGTAGACGCAGACGGCAGCGCCGTACTGGTCGATAAGTTCGGTGAAGCCGCTGGGTTCATGCTTGTCGTTCGTCGGGGGGTAGTGCATCGCGATGATGATGCCGTCATACTCGGCGTCGCGGTCCCGAAGCGATTCGAGTGCGGTCTTGAGGCGGCCGACTTCCCGCTCGTATACTTTCGCGTCATACGCATTAAAGGACGAGTCGTTGGGGCAGACCCAGCCGCGCGTGCCCGCAATGGCGATGCGGCCGATAATCGTGGAAGATGCGTTCACAATTTCGACCGACGGGTCCAGCACTTTCTTGAGCTTCGCCCGCGTCTCCCACCAGTAATCGTGATTGCCCTTGAGGAGAAGTTTGCGGCCCTTCATTCGACCGACGCGCTCGAGGTCCGGCATGGCCTCTTCAAGTCGCATCGCCCAGGATGTGTCTCCTACGATGAGGACGACATCATCATCATCGACGGTGCGATCCCAGGCTTCAAACACTTTGACGTCGTGGTTGCGCCAGTTTTCGCCGAAGCGATCCATGGTCTTGCCGGTGCCGCCTGCGAGGTGCAGGTCACCTATGGCGAATACTCTCATTGTCGATCGGCGCCTCGTGAGTTCTGGAAAGATGGAATGATACAACAATCAGAGTTGAATGGCAGCCGCTATGAGTGCTTGGGGAAAGCTATCCGCAGAAGAGCTATCCGCAGATGTCGCAGATTTCGCAGATTTGATGACCGAATTGTGGATTGCGGCACCTGAACGAATTTCAATCAATCTGTTTATCTTTGTTATCTGCGTAATCTGTGGATGGCTTCGGCTACGCCACAAACGAGGAACGCGAACGTAAGACAATGAAACTAAAGTCTTGCGCTCGACACGGGCCAGCCATACAATGTCACTTGTTATACCCCCGCCGTAGCGAACCAAGGGTTTTCGGGAACTATCCGCAGTTCCGCGTTGAA
This sequence comes from Blastocatellia bacterium, assembly GCA_036003885.1. Lineage (GTDB taxonomy): Bacteria > Acidobacteriota > Blastocatellia > UBA7656 > UBA7656 > DASYSA01. The sequence continues at coordinate 10,183 of DASYSA010000390.1, forward strand.
GGTGTTTGTGGTGACTGGATACAGCGCTGGGCGACGCGCGATTCTCGTTCGATGCATTGCCTCCAGCAGATACTGCACACTCACCCTTCTGTTATTGGCGATTCCCGGTGCCTCATGTCGGTCTTCCAGCCGCAATCAGCTTCCGGTTCTAACCGGCGCGAAACAGATTCTTGAGCTGACATCCGACGACGCCGAACGCGGCTATCCGGTGCGACTCCGCGGTATTGTCACCTACTACGATTCCAGATCGAACACCTTGATCGTACAGGAGGATGCAGCGGGCATTACCGTTGATACGTCGCAGGTCGAGGTCTCGTTGGCGCCGGCGCAGGAAGTAGAAGTAGAAGGGATAACAAGGCGGGGAGAGACTGGCAACGTAGTGAATGGCTCCAGCCTCACAGGTCTTCGCCCAGGCCGCATGCCTGACGCTCAGCAGCTGTCGCTCAAGGATCTTGCGGCTGGAAAGAACTCTTACCGATGGGTCGAAACTGTTGGGATCGTGCGGTCCGCGAGCATTGAGAACGATGGCCAGCTCTCTTTAAACATCGCTGCAGACGACGGCAGGTTTCAGGCCCGAATCGTGAATCAGAGCTGGCTCGACTTCAATTCCTACATAGATTCAAAAGTGAAGATTCGGGGCGTTCCGCGCGCGATCTTCAACGCACGCGGAGAAGCCATTCGCCTTCAGTTGCTGTCTCCGGGCCTCGATCAGGTCCTGGTGGAAGAGCCAGGCCCCGCCGATCCGTTCTCGGTTTCTGTCCAACCGATCAGTACGCTGTTCCAAATCACGTCCCAGAGTGCTTTGAGCCACCGGGTCCGGGTGCAGGGTGTAGTCGCTCAACAGCAGCCTGGCGGCGAACTTCTCATCAGGGACAACACCGGTGATCTGCATGTCAAGATGACGCATATGACGCCCATCCCGTTGAGCAGCAGGGTAGATGTGCTTGGGTTTCTCTCGCTGGGAGGATCGGGACCCCTCCTTGAGGACGCAGCTTTTCAGCTAATTGATTCAACGTCGCTCTCGCCCGCGCAGGTCAAGAAGGCGGTGTCTTCTCCGGTACCAGAACAGGACTTGCCGGTTCTCAAGACGGTGCAGCAAGTTCATAAACTCAGCCCGGAAGCGGCAAAGCGTAAATACCCTGTCCGGTTGCACGGCGTGGTCACCTACTGCAACCGAGCCTGGCACAATGTGTTCATCCAGGATTCTACCGCCGGGATCTACATGAACACGCGGGGGAGTGAACAGGAAGCAAGCCTGGCGGCAGGCCAACGGGTGGAAGTGGATGGAGTGAGTAGTCCGGGCGGTTTTGCTCCCGATGTCGCAAGTCCGCGATTCAAGATTCTAGGCGACGCCGGATTGCCAACCGCGCCGCGCTTAACGCTCGATGAGTTGTTCTCCGGACTGCATGACAGCGAATGGATTGAAGCGGAAGGCATTGTCCAGACAGTCACCACCGATTCAGTGCATGTCTTAATCGGAATTGCCTCAGGCTCGCGCAAATTCATAGCGTTGATACCTGGCATTGCAAACCAGCCGCTTCCCACATACCTGATAGATGCGAAGATAGGGGTTCGAGGCGTGTGTGGAACGATCTTCAACGAAAAGCGACAACTGATAGGCATCCAGCTCCTTGTGCCGAGACTGGACCAAATCCTCATACGAGAGCGTGGTCCTGACGATTCATTCTCACTGCCGGTCCGGCAGATCGCCACTCTGATGCAGTTCACTCCGGGAGAGACTGCCGGTCACCGCGTCAGGGTACACGGCGTCGTCACGCTTCAGCGTGCGAACGGCTCGATCTTCATCAGAGATGATACAAGCGGCGTTTGTGTTCAATTACAACAGGAGACACCGGTTCAGACCGGCGATAACGTGGATGTGGTTGGATTTGCCGCACCGGGAGAATACACCCCTCTGCTTCAGGACGCTATTGTCCACAAACTCGGCGCCGGGCCGCCTCCGGCTCCCCTTTTCATTACCGCGGAGGAGGCATTGAGTGGCAACTACCATGCACAACTAGTACAAATCGAAGCAGTATTATTGGATCGCGTGGCGACCCCTGCGGAACAAGTCCTGACCCTGCAGGCCGGCAGGTACACTTTCAACGCCCTCCTGGATAACGCACACGGTGGCGAAGCACTGGCGGCGCTTCGGAATGGCAGTCTGGTTGAGATAACAGCGGTATGCCAGGTCCAGGCGGACCAGTCCCGACAAAACCAGTCCGGCCGCATCCCTATCCAGTCCTGTCGATTCCTGCTGCGGGAGTCCGGGGATGTAGTGGTGCTTAGAAGCGCTTCGTGGTTGACGCTGAGGCTCGTACTCGGGCTGTTGGGAGCTATGAGCGTCCTGATACTGGGCGCGCTCTCGTGGGTCTTCGTGTTGAGGCGTCGGGTGAATCAGCAGACCGGGGTGATTCGGGGGCAACTGGAGAAGGTTGCTGCTTTGAAGGAAGATGCGGAAGAGGCCAACCGAGCGAAGAGTGAATTCCTGGCGAACATGAGCCATGAGATTCGGACGCCTATGAATGGAATCGTGGGCATGACCGATCTCGCCCTTGATACGAAGCTCGACAAAGAGCAGCGTGAATACCTGAGTATGGTCAAGACATCGGACGACTCGTTGCTGATGGTCATAAACGACATACTGGACTTTTCAAAGATCGAGGCAGGAAAGCTTCAGCTTGATCCAGTTGACTTCAGCCTGCGTGAGACGCTTAACGTCACGATTAAATCTTTTGCACTGCGAGCAGACCAGAAGGGTCTCGAGCTGGCGTGTGATGTGCGTTTCGACGTGACCGACGGCCTGATAGGCGATTCGTCGCGTCTCAGGCAGATCCTCATAAACCTGATAGGGAACGCGATAAAGTTCACGGATCAAGGAGAGGTACTCACGACCGTCCACCTCGAGTCGAAGACGGATGAAGAAGCCGAATTGCACTTTGCGGTGTCAGACACTGGCTGTGGAATACCGCCGGAAAAGCAGGCATTGATTTTTGATGCGTTCCAGCAGGTAGACTCGTCGACCACTCGGAGATACGGAGGGACTGGACTGGGGCTGACCATATCATCAAAGTTCGTCGCGATGATGGGGGGCCGCATATGGGTGGAGAGCGATCAAGGGAGAGGCAGCACGTTCCACTTCACCGCCCGGTTCGGTTTGCAGGGCGCCCCGGCCGAGAAGCCTGGCCCGACGGCGCTTATCGGTGCCGCCGGACTGCCGGTATTGGTAGTGGACGACAATGCAACCAACCGGCGAATCCTGGTGGAAATGCTCAGGAACTGGGGAATGAAACCTACGGCTGTAGGAAGTGGGGACGCGGCACTCGAATTGTTGAGACAGGCGAAAGACGCGGGCGATCCCTTGCCGCTGGTGCTTCTGGACGCGCATATGCCGGGGATGGACGGGTTCACAGTAGCGGAACACATTAAGAAGACGCCCGAGCTGGCGTCTTCAACTCTGATGATGCTTACCTCCAGCAGACAGACCGGAGACGCAGCGCGATGCCGGTCGCTGGGTCTGGCAGGCTATCTGACCAAACCCTTCTCCCAATCGACCCTCCTCGACGCGATAGTGACCGCCCTGGGAACGGCTTCGGTAGCACGCGAGGAGCCTACGGCGGACCTTGGTATTCGAGGGAAGGAGGCACCGCGACCGTTGCGTATTCTGTTGGCAGAAGACAACCCGGTGAATCAACAGCTCGCGATAAGGGTATTAGAGAAGCAAGGACACTCGGTTGTGGTGGCGAACAACGGAAGGGAAGCTCTAGAGCGTTTCGACACGGAGGTGTTTGATCTGATCCTGATGGATGTGCATATGCCGGAGATGAACGGATTCGAAGCGACAGCGGCGATCCGCAAGAAGCGCGAAGCGAACAAGCGGTCAGTGCCGATAATAGCCATGACGGCCTATGCGATGATCGGAGATCGGGAGCGCTGTCTCGAGGCTGGAATGGACGGGTACGTCGCCAAGCCCGTTAAAGTCGAGGAATTGTTGGAGGTGATATCGGGCCTTGTGCCGGGACGGGTTGGGGCAGACTCGCTATGGCGGAAGTCGTCGGCCCCAGCAGGTGCTCCGGACGATGACTTGCCAGGCAGACGCGAATTGCTCGCTATTGCGGATGGCGACCTCGACTTCCTGAGAAACGTCGTGAGCGCGTTTTTGCAGAGCTGCGACGAAGGGCTGCTTGAGATTGGCGAAGCACTAAAATGCGCCGATGCCACGAGGTTGGAGAACGCAGCTCACAGGCTGAAAGGTGCCGCCGCCGGCCTGAAGGGACGCGCGGTATCCGAAGCGGCCAAACGGCTCGAGGAGACAGGACGCCATGGAGATCTGGAGAAGGCAGAGGAAGAGTCTAAAGCGCTGGAACGGGAAGTTGAGCGCCTAAAATGTGCTCTCGTTCAGTTAATCAAGGAACCGGAACGTGCGCCGGACATCGAAGGGGTGCTGACGAACTGATGTGAGCATTTGGTGAGATCATGTTAAAGCAGATTCATACAATACTGGTGGTTGATGATGAACCGAGTAGCTTGTTGTTGCTGGAAAGGGTTTTGCGTCCCAACCACAATGTAATCACGGCTCGATCCGGCGCAGAAGCGTTAAAGGTACTCAAGGCTACGGAAGTCTCGCTGCTTATCACAGACCAGCGCATGCCTGGGATCAGCGGAACTGAGTTGTTGCGTGAAGGCCAATTGCTGAGGCCCGGCATGGTGTCGATGCTGCTTACCTCGAATAAGGACTCGGAGACTTTCATCGACGCGATAATGAACTCAGGGGCGATACGGGTGATCAATAAGCCGTGGGAGGCCGCCAATCTTCTCAGTCTGGTCGAGACCTCGCTTCAGATATACGAGAACTTCCTGGACAGAAAAGGGTCGATAGAGCGGCTCAAACAGACCAGCCATACCTTGGACAAGATAGTCAATACGCCAAGACGATGACCTAAGAAGAAACGTTTTACGTTTTGCGTTTTACGTTCCTCGTTTGGAGGGAACCGGTACTTCTGAAACGTAAAACGTAAAACGCAAAACTTAAAACGCAAAACGTAAAACGCTCCTCCCTATCTTTCGCCGAGTTGCTGGCGCGCCAGCGTCGCTTCATTGCTCTTGGGATAGAGCTTGATTATCGCCTGAAACTCCAGCATCGC
>DASYSA010000391.1:0-3465 GCA_036003885.1 Blastocatellia bacterium
TGTTCTTACTGAACGCGCACGTTGAACGGCGGGTTCGCCTGTTCGGCTATCGATGGGCTTTGCGAGGCGGCTTCAACAATCTGACGAATCGCGAGAACCCAACCGGAGTCGACAGCAACATAGCATCGCCGCAGTTTCTGACTTTCGGCGGTGTGCAGCATCGCACCTTCATCGGACGCGTTCGCTTTCTCGGAAGCAAGTAAGGAAATGCGAATTTCGAAATGTGAAATGCGAAATTCGGATTCGAGCCACATTTCGCACTTCGCATTTCGAATTTCGCATTTCTTCTTATTGACAACGTGCGTGCAGAGTACTAAAACGACACCCGGGAGATCGCTATGAAAACCGCAAGCTCGCTTTTGATTCTTGCTTTCCTGGCTCTGGTGGTGACAATTGGTCCGGTATCTGAGGGGCTTACTGCCTCTCCGCGCAGCAAGCTTTACGTTGACAATGCAGAAGGCGATGAACTCACGATCATCGACCCCGTCACTTTCAAAGTGATCGGCAACTTAAAAGTCGGAGAGAATCCCCACGGACTGGCCGCATCGCCCCGCAACGACCGTCTCTACGTTAGCGTCGAGGGCATCGATAGCCTACTCTCCATCGACACCAGGAGCGACCAGATCCTCGGCAAAGCCGCCGTGGGTTCCCTGCCGAATCAGGTGACTGTCACAGCCGACGGGAAGTTTGTTTACGTGCCGCTCCGCGGCGTGGGCGCAGTCGACATAGTCGATACTGCATCAATGAAAGCGATCAAACGAGTACCCCTCGCTGCATGGCCTCACAACAGCTATACGTCCGCCAACGGCAAACACGTCTATGTCACGACAATCCTCGGGAAGAAGATCTTCGTCTTCGACCCGACAACTCACGCCATCACGGCGGAGATTGAGCCGGGAGGTGCGGTTCGCCCGGTGGCGCTTACCAAAGACGAATCGCTGGCCTATGTCGCCCTCTCAGAACTGCACGGATTCGCGATTGTAGACCTGAAGCAACGTAAGACCATCAGGAGAGTCGAACTGCCTCCGCTGCCGCCTGACACGCCTAAGCCTTATCTGGACACCTACACCCATGGCCTGGCTCTCACGTCCGACGAGAAGGAGTTGTGGGTGACTAGCTGTCCCGGGTCCGCCGTTTACGCTTACTCAGTTCCCGATCTGACCCTAAAGGCTCGAGTTGACGTCGGCAGATTTCCGAACTGGCTTGCGTTTACGCCGGACGGCAAGACTCTCTTCGTGAGCAATACTCTTTCGAACACAGTTTCGGCGATCGATGTTAAGAGCAAGAAGGTGATGGCGACAATACCGGTGGGAAAAGCGCCAAAGAGACTGGTGGTTGTAACGCCGCCGGAGAATTGAAGGCCTTGAGCTCCAGATCAACGGTCAGGCTGCCTGGAGTTTGGAGATTATGGCGCAGCCCAGCCACGCATTCACAAGAGGAGTGGTGTCTAACCCCAACGGGGTTGCGCCTCATAGCCCAGGGTTGCTGTACTCAGCTACCCTGGGGAGATCGCAACCAGCTCAGCTACCCTGGGGCAACCGCAACCAAATGCCCCCAACCCCAACGGGGTTGCGGCCGAAGCCTCTGGATTGCCGGCAGCACCGGCGCCAGACGGTTTCCAAAGCGCGGAATTCCGATCTTTGGTGAGTTCATGCATCACTTGAAGCGAGGCCGCAACCCCGTTGGGGTTGTCCTACCACGCCTGCGGGTGAAAGTGAGATTCTTAGCTCGACATCTGAGGGGGAACCTGATCGATGAAACGCTCTATCACCTCGTTCTTCGTCCTGCTCGGCATAACCGCCTCCGTGTGTGGCCAGAGCCCGGGATCGACTCCGGGAGTCGGCGCGCTTCGTAACCTCGCCAACCTGCGCGAAGGAGTTAAACGGATGCGCGTATCCAGCTACGACCGCTCCGGCGCCAATCGCGATTTCCTCCAGAACATCGAAGCCGGTAAGAAGGCTACGCTGGCCGAGATTCAAGGAGCGGGAACGGTCACTCACATTTGGGTGACCATCTCCTCGCCCGAGCGCTATCATCTCCGGCGAATCGTCCTGCGCGCTTATTGGGACGGCGAGACCGAGCCGAGCATCGAAACGCCGATAGGTGACTTCTTCGGCCTCGGATACGGAGAAGCCTACTATTGGGCGAGCGCTCCCCTGGCAGTCTCCGATCGCGCGCTCAATTGCTTCTTCCCGATGCCCTTCTCAAGAGGAGCGCGGATCGAGATCGAGAATCAGGGTGAGCGACCCATCGGCGCGTTCTACTACTACGTCGACTATGAGTCGTATCAGGCAGGCTCGGATTCTGCTCGGGCAACCGAGCGGCAAGGGCGCTTTCACGCCTGGTGGAATCGCGAGTTGACCAAAGCCGGCGATGGATCACCCAATCCGGATGGAAAGAACAACTACCTGATAATGGACACGACGGGTCGCGGCCAATATGTCGGCGTGGTGATGCACATTCAGGGACTGGCTACCGGGTGGTGGGGCGAAGGCGACGATATGATGTACATCGACGGCGAGGCAATGCCGACGTTGAATGGGACGGGGCTGGAAGATTACTTTTGTGGGGCATGGAACTTCAATCTCCTGAATCGCGAGTATAACTTCCCCTACTTCGGTTATTCGCGCAAAGGCAATGCCCACCCTGACTATACCGGCCGGCATTCGATGTATCGCTTCCACATCGAAGATCCGGTGACGTTCGACAAGTCGCTTCGAGTTACCATCGAACATGGGCACGCAAATGATCGCGGGGATGACTATTCCTCGGTCGCGTATTGGTATCAGACCGAGCCGCACAAGAAGTTTCCGCCTTTGCTTGCCGTTTCCGGCCGGCTGCCGATCGATAGCTGGACCGCAGTTCCAAAATGACGTAAGGGAGACATCGGGTTATACTGTTCAAATCATGAAACGCACCGTTGCCGTTACAATCGCAATCCTGTTCGTGTTGCTGACTGCCTCGCCGAGCCCTTCGGCGTCGCCGAGCTGGGTGCTCACATGGTCGGACGAGTTTGATGGAGCGGCCGACCTCGGACCCGATACGACAAAGTGGGGATTCGACATTGGTGTTGGTCAAAATGGTTGGGGAAATAATGAGCTGGAGTACTACACGAATCGCACCCAGAATGCCTTCACTGATGGGACGGGTAACCTCGTCATCAAAGCCATTAAAGAGACCTTCACCGGAACTGGCGGCGTTACGCGCGAGTACACCTCTGCAAGACTGTTGACCGCCGGCAAGTTCACCAGACAGTTCGGCCGCTTTGAAGCGCGCATCAAGCTTCCGGTTGGACAGGGCATCTGGCCGGCCTTCTGGATGCTCGGCGATGACATCAGCTCAGCCGGGTGGCCCGCCTGCGGCGAGATCGACATCATGGAGAATCGCGGACGCGAACCTTCGATCAATCACGGCAGTCTTCACGGACCCGGCTATTACGGCGCCAACCCTCTTTCATCGAGCTTC
>DASYSA010000392.1:0-24173 GCA_036003885.1 Blastocatellia bacterium
GGACACCTTGCTTTGTTTTGCCCACAGTTTTGAAGGTCGGTTCGCCACACACAACAGTACAATCCGGGAAGTGGAAGGTTTCAAGCGTAGGGGTATCAATCGCTGGTCCTTCACCGAAAGCGCGGCACGGGCCCCCGGCAAGCGCGTTCTTGAGCGTAGTCGCCACGTTATCCGCGAGCAGAATATGCTCTTTGGTGCCTCCCGACATGTCCAGGATCAGGCCATCCCAGAATTCGAGGATCGGGCCGTCTCCCACTTCGAGCATTGCGTGGTATTGGTGAACCGTGAAGAAGGTCTGAGAGTAGGAGTCCACGTCGACTATCTCGCCGTCACAGTATTCAAGGCGAGCGGCCTTACCAAGCGGTCCGGGTGCTTTGAGCATTGCGTAATACTGCTCTTTGGTAAAGTTTCTGTACGGGAGTTCCGGCTCGATCTGTTGAATCGGATCACTTGCCATGTTGCACCTCGCTGTACTCGACGCTGAAATACGCTGTAGGGTCCGCTGCCCTCGTCGCTCCTTTCTGTTTCATCGATCATACAGCATATTGCCAGCAGCTCGCCCGAAAATGTCCGCCTCGCAATGCAGTCTCGACCGCATAGTCTCATGGCTTAGGCTCGTCCAATCCGATTAGATGAGGTATCATCTCCACATCCTCTTTCAACGTCACGCAACCTGCCATCGACTTGCGCTCCTTCACTTTGGGCTCAAACGCGACCATGCTGTCGACCAGCGTCTCGTTGGGCCGATACCCAAGACCGAACTCAGGAAGCTCAGGCCGTCTCATCAGCCGCTCGATGTCCCACATCGTCTCTTTGCGCGAATAGGCGCACAACTCCATCTCGCGACTCATGATGATCGCTTCTTCGGGACACGCATCGACGCAGAAGCCGCAGAACACGCAACGGAGCATGTCTATGTCGAATCGGGTCGGATACTTTTCGATCAAAGGATCGGGATGTTCGGCGGGCTCGATGTAGATGCAGTCCGCGGGACACGCGGTTGCGCACATATAGCACGCAACACAGCGAGGGCTGCCATCCGGCCTTGCCGTCAGGATGTGCGCGCCGCGATGGCGAGTTGAATAGGACCTGCGCTCCTCAGGATAGAGGATCGTCGGGTTCACCTTGCCCGTGAACTTGTCCACCATGTGACCCAGCGTCTGCCCGAGTCCAATCAGGGGACTCAGGAGTTCTTTGGCGGTTGACGACTCTCGTTCGGCCTGGTCGGCGGCATTCACGACTTTTGCTGTCTTCTTCATAGGTTGATAGCGAGCTACCACGGGCTCATCGCCCGCTCGCTTAATAAATCTTTACTGTGTTGCCAGCACTCCTGGCAGCATCGTCTGATCCCGGGTGATCGCTCGATACGCGGGGACAGTAGCCGTCATGCTGGCAAACACGTCGTCGGTAGACAGCCACAGCTCTTTCACGCCGCTCGCATACAGCAGCTTCGCGAAGATCTCCCAAACCGGCAGGATCTCACCAACCGTCGAGTTTGCCTTGTGCGCGTACTGGACTCGTCCCTGAAAGTTGGTGTACGTGCCTTCCTCTTCAGACCAGGTCGCAGCAGGCAACAGCACTGATGCCGCGGACTGCCAATCTGCCTTGTGGGACGCGAGCACTACGGAGTACTCCAGCGATCCCGCCAATTCCGCGATACGCGCTTCTATAGCTTGATCATCGGGCCTTCCCACCAGGGGCTTGAAGTACATGATGACCGCGGCCTTGAGCCGTCCTGCCCGAGCGGCGCTGATGGCCGCTTCAATTCCGCCCAGGTCTTCGCTCATCAGCCCCAGCTTCATTGCGCCCGTGGAATTGGGATGCTTGTCCATGTGACGCAAGATTTCGTCTTCCTTCTCCGTGACCTTCCTGTCCTCCGAGTCGAGCCGAAATTCAAACAGGTTGACCCCGAGTTGCTCGGCCATGTATCGCTTAAACAGAAACAGGGCTTCATTGGTAGCTGAAGGAGAGGCAAAACCCAGAATCGAATCCGCCCCATCGACCCGGGCGATCTCTTTCAATTTCGAATCGATGGAACTCAGCGCATCATCCCAGGTCACCGGAGCCTGCATACCTTCGCGGCCCTTGCTCAGCGGACGAACGATCCGCTCTCCTGCCGCTATCTCGTGAAAGCTCAGACGGCCTTCGTCGCAAAGCCAGCTTCGATTCACGTCAACGTTCCGTCTCGGCAGCATGCGAAAGACAATGCCGTCGCGGTGGTCGATTCGCACATTACATCCGGTAGAACAGCCGCCGCACACGGAGTCAGTGCTGTGCAGGAACCAGACGCGGCATTTGAATCGGAAGTCCCGCGAGGTAAGGGCCCCCACCGGGCAGACATCTACGACGTTGCCTGAGTATGGATTGGTCAGAGGACGATCATCGAAAGTCCCGATCACAACATGATCACCACGGCCGAAGAACTGCATCTCTCCTGTCCCGGTCACGTGATCGAAGAAACGTATGCACCTCGAACACAGCACGCAGCGCTCTTGATCGAGCACGACCATCTCCCCCAGGTCGACCACCTTGCGCTTGCGCACTTTCATTTCGAGCGGGATTTCGCTCGTGTGCAGCCCGTAGACCATGTAGTAGTCCTGCAACCGGCACTCTCCTGCCTGGTCGCAGACGGGACAGTCGACCGGATGGTTGATCAGCAGGAATTCGAGCACTCCACGAACTGCCTGCTTGACTTTTTCGGTGGTTGTTCGCACAACCATCCCCTCAGTCGCGATTGTAGCGCAGGCTGGAGGCAGCTTGGGCATCTTCTCCACTTCCACGAGACACATGCGACAGTTGCCGTCGATGGGCAGGTCAGGATGATAGCAGTAGTGAGGGATGTCTATGCCGGCTTGCTGAGCCGCCTGAATTACGGTGGTACCATCCGCAACTTCAACTTGTTGGTCGTTTATTGTGATCTTTGGCATCGCTCAGTCTTCCACAGGTGGCACAGGGTGACTCAGGGCAGATGATTCACCTCAACTCTCGAATCTCTTCCCCTTGAGAACACAAAGCTTCGAACTCATGCCGAAACTTGGTTACAAAACTCCGGATTGGCATCACATCCGCATCAGCTAGCGGACAAATGGTCTTGCCTTCCATCATGTCGGCGATCTTCAGCAGCAGATCTATGTCGGCCGGCTTGCCTTTTCCGGCGATCATGTTGCGAAGTATCTTCGCAGCCCATCCCGTGCCCTCGCGACAGGGTGTGCACTGCCCGCACGACTCGTGAGCATAGAAGTCGGCGATGACCGAAAGCACTTCGGGCATCTTTGTCCTATCGTCGAGCACAATCATGCCGCCGGATCCGAGCATCGAACCGGCCTTGAGCAACGACTCGTAGTCTAGCAACACCCCTTCGCATTCCGATTCGCTGAGCACCGGCACAGACGATCCTCCGGGAATGACGGCTTTGAGCTTGCGCCCATCCGCAATCCCTCCGGCTTCGTTCTCGATGAAATCAAGGAGCGGATACCCAAGATCAACTTCGTAGACGCCTGGCTTGTTCACGTGGCCCGAGACCGAAAAGAGCTTGGTCCCCTTGCTCTTCTCTGTCCCAATCGCCGCATGAGCTGCCGCACCCTTGGTGATGATCCACGGAAGCGCGCACAGAGTCTCGACGTTGTTGACTACCGTTGGCGAGGCGAGAAATCCGGAAGTCGCGGGAAACGGCGGCTTGATGCGAGGATAACCCCTGTAGCCCTCCAGCGACTCTATGAGTGATGTCTCTTCTCCGCAAATGTACGCGCCCTGGCCGAGGTGCAGAAAAATGTCGAGCGAAAAGTCGCGCCCCAAAACGGACGCGCCCAGTATTCCGGCGGCATAGGCTTCATCCAGCGCCTTCTCCACGGTGCGCGCTACGAACTCGTATTCACCTCGAATGTAGATGTAAGAAAGATGGCAATTGAGTGCGTAACAAGCGATGGCCATGCCCTCAATCATGAGGTGAGGATCGCGCTCCATAAGCAGCCGATCCTTAAAGGTTCCGGGTTCGCTCTCGTCGGCGTTGCACAGCAGATAGGTCGGCTTGCCCGTATTGCGCGGAACGAAACCCCACTTCATTCCGGTCGGGAAACCCGCGCCGCCTCTCCCGCGCAACCCGCTGGCCTTTACCTCATCGATGACCGCCGTCTGCTCCATCTTCAAAGTCTTCTCGAGCGCCGCGTAGCCTCCGCGCTCGCGGTACTTCTCGATGCTCGTCTGACCGGGCTTGTCGATGTTTACCAGTAGTATCTTATTCATTCGCCAGTTTCTCTATGATCTCGCCGACGATCGCGGGAGTCAGGTCTTCATAGTAGCGATCGCCAACCTGCATCGCCGGAGCCGTCCCGCAGGACCCCAGACATTCGGTCGTATTCCAACTGAACTTGCCGTCCGGGGTGACCTGGCCGGCTTCCACCTGGAGCCGGCGTCTAATCTCGTCCACACAGGGATAGGTCCCCTTGAGCCAGCAAGTAACACTCTTGCAGATATCGATGTGATGTTTTCCGGCAGGCCTCAAGTGGAGCATGGTGTAGAAGCTTGCCACGGCCAACATGTCCGAGGGCGGATAACCCAGAAGACTGCCGACGTACTCGGCGACCTCATCCGAGATCCACCCGAACTCGCGTTGGGCAAGCGTCAGCACCGGAATAACCGCGGCCCGCTTCTCCGGGTAGTGGCTCAGGATGACTTCGAAGCGCCGCCTCGCTTCGTCGTTGAACTCGATCATCGGTCAAGCTCCCCCGCTACGATGTTGAGGCTGCCAAGGGCCGCGACCGCATCAGCCACCAATCCTCCTTCTATCATCTTGGGAAAGGCCGAAAAGATCGGGAAGCACGGCCCGCGCGCGTGACAGCGCCACGGACGCATCGAACCATCCGACACGATATAGAAACCAAGCTCGCCGTTGCCCCCTTCACTGTAGCCGTACACTTCACCCGGAGGCGTTTGGATGCCATGCATGACCAGCTTGAAATGGTTCATCAAGTCTTCAATGTTGTTGTACACCCCCAGCTTGGGCGGTAACGTGATCCTGCGATCGTCAACCTGGTAAGGACCCTCGGGAAGATTCTCAATACCCTGCTCAACTATGCGAAGGCTCTGCCGCATCTCCTCCATGCGTACGAGGTAGCGATCATAGACATCTCCGCGGTTGCCTATTGGCACTTCGAAGTCGAAATCCTCATAGCTCGAATAGGGATGGTTCTGCCTGACGTCATACGGCACCCCCGCCGCTCTCAGCATTGGTCCGGTTATGCCCCAGTCGATGGCATCTTTACCGCTGATTGGCGTCACCCCAATCGCCCGTTGCTTGAAGATGCGGCTGTTCGTGTTGAGTTTATGCACGTCGTCGATGTACTTGGGCAGCCGCCCGAGCACTTCTCTGCACCGGGGGACAAAATCCTTCGGCAAGTCTGCCGACAGCCCGCCAACTCGAACGTAGCTGACCATCATCCTCACGCCCGCAGTCATCTCGAGCAGGTCGTATATCTCTTCGCGTGGTTCGAACGTGTACCAGAAGTTGGTTATCGCCCCCATGTCCAGCAGGTTGGTCCCGATGCAGACCATGTGGTCCATTATGCGTGACAGCTCGCCGAGAATTACGCGGATATACTGCACTCGCTTCGGCACCTCGATACCGAGCAGCTTCTCGACCGCGCAGGCATAGCCGACATTGTTGAGGAACGACGACATATAGTTGAGACGGTCAGTGTAAGGGATGACCTGATTCCACTGGTGCGTCTCGGCCATCTTCTCGAAACAGCGATGGAGATAGCCTATCTCGACGTCGGCGTCGGTGATCTTTTCACCGTCAAGCCGGGCCACGATCCGAAGCGTACCGTGAGTAGCCGGATGCGACGGGCCGATGTTGATGATGGTGGGCTGGCCGCTGAGCCGATCATGCCGCTCATCCTCGCGCCACTCGCCCATATACTCGAGAGGAAGCTTATAGTCGCGAGAGAGCGGCGTGCGCCCGCCCGGTTCATGGTCTTTTCGGAGCGCGTGGCCGACAAACTCTTCGTGGCAAAGGATGCGCCGGAGGTCCGGGTGCCTGCGGAAGTTGATGCCGAACATGTCGAAGGTTTCGCGCTCCCACCAGTTTGCCGTCTTCCACACCGGAGTCACGGAATCGACTTCTGGAGCCGATTCCGGGACCGGCACCTTCAGCCGTACCCGGTGCCCATGCTCAACCGAATAGAGTTGATAGACAATATTGAAGCGCTCGTCCCTGGTCTTCTCCGGATAGCCCTGGTAGTCAACGCCGGTAATCGTGCTGAGCATATCGAATCTGGTCGTTGGCTCTTCCTTGAGTGCTGCACAGATAGCGGTGATGCGGTCCGGCCTGAGCACGATCGTGAGGTCCCCGCGAAAATCGTTTACATCGAGAATCTGGTCGGCGAAGTCTTTCTTGATGGCCGCCACGACCGGATTCTCGGGAGCGGCCGGCTCGCGAGTAATATGAACGAGGCGAACCGCCTCTTGCGCCTGCTGCCCGGCGATTAAGAGTTCTTTGGGATTGCTTTCGGTCACCTCCTTCTTCATCCGCTCGCGCAACTCAGCGCGCGCCTCAGCATCGATCTCCTTCTCTCCCTCGATCAGCTTTCTGATCATCAGAATGGCCTGAATGACAGCCTCGGGAGTTGGAGGACATCCCGGTATATAAACGTCCACCGGAATGATTTCGTCGATGCCCTGCATCACGTGGTAGGCGCGGTAGAAGCCGCCGGAGGTCGCACAGGCGCCCATCGAGATAACCCACTTCGGGTCGGACATCTGATCGTAGATCTTCTTGAGAATCGGGCCCATCTTATCGGTGATGGTTCCCATCACCATCAGCAGGTCTGACTGGCGCGGAGAGAAGCGCACTACTTCGGCGCCGAATCTGGAGACGTCGTAGTGCGAGGACACGACCGACATATACTCGATTGCGCAACAGGCTGTGCCGAACGGCATTGGCCAGAGGGAGTTCTTTCGCGCCCAGTTGGCCACTTCGCTCACCTTGGTGGTGAAGAAGTTATCGCCGATCATCGTCTCGATGCTCATCGCCTGTCCCCTTTAGGAGCGGTGCGTGTCAGAAGAGCCTCAAAACTAACCTATTCCCCAGGCTCTTACTAATGAAAAAGCTTATCGTCCGGTCACTACCGAGTCAAACTTTATGACGTAGTAGGGATCCCCGAATACAGGCGTTGAGTATATCGATCTCTTGATCCTGACTTCGAGCAAAGCACTGAATCTACAGACAAGGTCCGCACATTGTCAACGATTTGTCATTTGTCATTTGTCACTTGTCACTTGTCAGCGGTCATTTGCATTCTTCACTGGCGCTTGGTCTCGTCGCCGCTTACATCGGCTAATGACCAGTGACCAGTGACTTCAGCCCGCAATCACTGTGACGACGATGCTGCGGTCGCGCGGGCCATTGCACTCCACGAGCAATACCCGCTGCCAGGTTCCAAGACCAAGCGTCCCGCCCCGCAGTGGAAGAGTCAGGCTACTCCCGACAATTGAAGAGATCATGTGATCAGGCGCATGCGAGGGATCGTGAGCATGGCGGAATTTGATGTGTGGAATAATCCGTTCGAGCGTCTCCATCAGGTCTTCGTCGGTACCCTCGATTGCCTCTCCCGTCGTAAGCGCAGCAGTCGTGTGAAGAACGAAGACGTTGCACAGCCCATCCTGTATTCCAAGCTTAGCGAGGCACTGTTCCACGCGATCGGTGATATCCAGGACTTGCTTGTCTCGGCGAGTCGAAATCGTGATGGTACTCGAGGGCATTTGTCCTTCCTCAATCCAGATAATCTTTGATCGAAATCTCTGAGGTCAGAGTGCGGTGAACGGGACAGCGCTGGGCAATCTCAAGCAGCCTGCTTTTCTGCTCGTCCGAAAGCGCGCCGGTTAACGAAATATATCTTTCTATGCGGGTGATCTTGCCTTCTTTAGTCAGGCACTCTTCGCAGTCCTGAGCGTGAATGCGGTCGTGACTGAGGCTCACTTCGACTTTCTCCAGGGGCCATTGCTTCCGACGCGCGTAGAGTTGCAGCGTCATCGCGGTGCACGCACCCAGGGCTGCCAGCAACAACTCATATGGTCCGGGACCTTCGTCGGCACCTCCGGCTTTCAGAGGCTCGTCGGCAATAATCTTATGCCGTCCAGCTCTGATCTCCTGTTTCAAGTACCCTGCTGAAGAGACGATGACTTCAGCCATAGACCCCTCCTTCTTGATTATCGATCCTCAGCTGACGAGCGCAGTGTGATAGAACGCCCGACTCTCAACGACAGTATGCTCTTGATCCTTCTCTCCGGGCCTCGGTGAGCGCCCATATCATGACCTGGTGGAGCCCCCGAACCGTTTCAACGGTTTCTTCCCGTTGAATGGCCACCGACGTCCGCGATAGGCTCTTCGCTGAAGCTTGAGGTCACCCTTGGGCGGATCGGAAACCGTTAAAACGGTTTCGCCAGCACCGTCACCACGAAACACCCCGCTGAAGTGGGGTATTAATGAGATCGATGCTCCCGTGACATTGAGTACCAATCTAATTGCCCCCGCCACGCCCCTATCAGGTTTCCGTCACTTGCTCTTGCCAGGTTTGTAGTATTTGCGTCCGCGTAGACCCTCGGGCAAACAATCCATCTGGTCCGCCCGCCCCGACTCAAAGTCGTGCGCGTACTGATATCCCTGTCCGTAACCAAGCTGCTTCATCAACGAGGTTGGCGCATTGCGCAAATGCAGAGGCACGGGCTCCCGCTCAGTTTCGAGCGCATCCTTTTGCGCCGCGCCGTAGGCTACAATAACCGAGTTCGACTTTGGAGCGAGAGCCAGGTAGATCGTTGCCTGCGTCAACGCTATTTTCGCCTCGGGCAGTCCGATGAAGTGCGTTGCCTGCATCGCGGCAATCGCCTGAA
The DNA here is from genome assembly GCA_036003885.1 of Blastocatellia bacterium. Taxonomy (GTDB): domain Bacteria; phylum Acidobacteriota; class Blastocatellia; order UBA7656; family UBA7656; genus DASYSA01. Next base: position 8,887 of record DASYSA010000392.1, read on the forward strand.
CAAGAGCCATCGGGTCCGCGAGTCCTATATCCTCCGAAGCGTGATGCACGAGCCGGCGAGCAACGTAGAGCGGGTCTTCCCCGGATTCGAGCATTCGGGCGAGCCAGTAAACTGCCGCATCAGCATCCGAGTTGCGAATCGATTTAATGAACGCCGATATCAGGTTGAAGTGCTCTTCCCCTGCCTTGTCATATCTCAACGCGGCGCGTTGCATCGCCTCGCGAATCACCTCTGTCGTGATCGCTCGAATGCCGGCGGAGTCGGGGTCCGCAATTGACGCCGCAAGCTCGAGGGTATTTAACGCCACTCGCGCATCGCCCGACGAGTAAGCCGCAACCAGGCCGAGCATCTCATCGGTGGCCTCGATCCGGGAACCGCCGAGCCCGCGCTCGGGGTTTTCGATCGCGCGCTTCATTATCTGAACGAGCTGGTCCGAGGTCAGCGGGTCGAGAACGAATACCTTCGCGCGGGATAACAGGGCCGAGTTAACTTCGAATGAAGGATTCTCAGTCGTCGCGCCGATCAGTATGATAGTGCCGGTCTCGACATAGGGCAGGAAGGCATCCTGCTGGGCTTTGTTGAAGCGGTGGATCTCGTCGATGAAGACGACGGTGCGCTGGCCGGCGCGTCGTCGGTATTCGTCGGCTTCGGCCATCACTTCTCGAACCTCCCGGATACCTGAACTTACGGCGCTAAAAGGCAGATAGCGGGCTGCGGTCTGAGCGGCAATCACTTCGGCGAGCGTGGTCTTGCCGGAGCCGGGCGGACCCCAGAGGATGATCGACTGCAGCCGATCCTCTTCGATCATCTTTCGCAGTGCTCGGCCGCGACCCACAAGCTTCTCCTGCCCGACGAACTCATCCAGAGTTCGGGGCCTCATGCGGTCTGCAAGCGGCCGTTCGGCTGCTCGCTCATCGTCGGCGATCGGATCTTCAGGCTCCTCGAAGAGAGAGGTTGAGGCGCTGGACCGTTTCCTGATCTTGGGCATTCTGGCTCCTACGCGCAATAGTATAGACTGTGCAGTGGTCTGGCAACGCGGCCCGACAGATAGGAGCGGGCGACCCGAGGCAACAAGATGGCCGCCAAAACAAGCAGTGTCACAGCGATCGGACACGCTCACATGAGCAGGATTTGTTGACAGTCGGAGCCGCCGGCTGCTAGGATTGGCTTCGTTGACAAGCCTTCCTCTCCTTTGTTAACGTCACTCTTTAATAGAGAGTAGTGACGGGCCCTTGCGCGTGACACCTCAAATAATGGGAGTACTTGTGAGAAGGTCTTATTTTCTTACCTCGTGTTTGATCATTTCAGCACTTTTCGGTTCGGCATGCATACGAAGAGTCTCTGTCCCCCCTCTACTGCCAGCTAATGAGTCCGTCCCCACCGATGCGCTGATAAACAGGATAAACGCCTACGAAAGCGTTAAGACGTTCGGCGCCCAGGGCACGGTTTCGCTTCGCAACTACTTTACGGGAGTGGACAGCAAAGTTGACGACTTTCCAGCGGGTAACGGCCTCTTACGCCTACAGAGACCTTCGAATATTCGGCTGGTGGTTAAGGCGCCGGTCATCAACTCACAGGTCGCCGACATGGTGAGCGATGGCCAGCAGTTCAAACTGGTAATGCATTACCCGACTGACCATAAGCGGTTCCTCTTCGGCAGCAACCTGAAAGACTATGAGCGCATGGCCGCTGATAGGACTCAGAGCTCCAACAATGCCGATGTAAATCGGGTTGGCGGTGCCGTGAATATGCGACCGCAACACGTCACCGAAGCGCTTCTGATAAAGCCGCTGGAGGTAAACGACCGGACGGCGATCTTTCGCGAAGAGATAAAGCAGGAAGAGCCCGGCAAGGGTAAGCGCCGCGTGGTCAAAAGCTACTCGGTTCTCTACGTAGTTGAACGAAATGACGCAAAGCTGGAACTGAGCCGTAAGCTCTGGTTTGACCGCACCCAGCCCGACACTCCTTTGGCGCGCGTACAGATCTTCGACGTCGGAAGCGGAAAACTGGCTAGCGACATAACCTATTCCGATTGGGTGAAGGTGCCCGACAGCAACCTGGCCTGGCCGACAAAGGTAACCATCGACCGGTTGAATGACGGATATAAGCTCACGTTACTGTTTGAGAAGGATTCGATTCAGCCCGATGTGGAACTGACCAACAGGACGTTCGTTCTTGAGAACACTGAAAAGTTCGAAGAGATAGATCTGGACGCGCCACGGAAATCCTCCGCGGGGCAGAATCGAAAGCCTCCTCAATCGGGACAACGTTACCGTTGAAGATGGACAGCCTCATTGCAGCCAACCTCAGGCAACGCCCGCTCCGCACCGCAATCAGTGTCATCGGCGTTGCGCTCGGAGTCGTCCTGGTCGTACTGACAGTGGGGCTTGCACGAGGGATGACCCGAGACGCCGCTCAACGACAGGGAAACGTCAACGCGGAACTGCGGATGTACCCTCCTGGAAACATCTCGATCTCATCCAATCCATTGATGCTACGATCGCGTTACGCTGATGCGATCTTGAACGGGGTGAAGCCGACAGCAGAGGACCCCGACCTCCAACCCAAGCCTCCGATTCCGGGCGTGATTGCCACCACGCCTGTAGGCGAATGGATTCAATCGAGCGGCGCCGTTGGGCTCGGCTTCGAGTTGATTGACGGCATCGACTATGAAAGCTTCGTGAAGACGTCCCAACTCAACATCGTCAAGGGACGCGGGCTTCGCGATGGCCGCACCCCGGACTCAGAGTATGAAGCAATTATCGACCGGTTTTACGCGGCCAACACCATGCAGGAAGACGGTAAGCCTGTCGATGTGGGCAGCAAAATAAAGGTGCTCAGCCATGAGCTCACCATAGTTGGAATCTATGAGCCTTCCCAGTTAGCTCGAGTGAAGATACCCCTTGCGACATTGCAGCAACTACTGGGAGGCGTCAACAACTGCACCTTTGTGATGATACGAGTTGAGAAGCCTGAGATGACGGACGGCGTACTTAAGACTTTGAAACAGACGTATCCTGGATACAACTTCATTCGCACCAGCGAGCTGCCCGAGTTATTCTCGCAAAGCTCGAAGCCCGTAGAGGTCTTTTTGGACGTTGTGATTGGCCTGTCTCTCGTCATCAGCACTCTGGTCATTCTGCTTGCGATGTATACGACAATCATTGAGCGCACGCGCGAGATCGGAATTCTGAAGAGCCTCGGAGCATCGAGGCCGTTCATCGTCGGCGTAATAGAAAAAGAGGCCGCCGTCATAAGCGCCTTGGGCGTCGGCGTCGGCTTCGTCGCATCAGTGATCGGCAAGTACGGCATTGAAGCGGCCACCCGGCTTCGGATCGATCTGATCCCAAGATGGCTTCTGATCTCCGCGGCAATCGGGGTGCTGGGAGGCGTTGTGGGCGCCCTCTATCCAGCGATGCGCGCCGCAAACCTCGACCCACTCGAGGCGTTGAGTTATGAATAGTGCCTCGTGCCTGAGGGTCACCGAGCCAGGCATAAAGCTGGCCTAGCATGTTCGCTTGGATATGAAACCGGTTCTTGAAATTATCGATCTCAAGATGGTCTACCACGTTGGCAAGGTGGACGTGCATGCTCTTCGCGGAGTCAGCCTCTCGGTTGCTGCGGGTGAGTATCTCGCCATAATGGGGCCTTCGGGCTGCGGAAAGTCGACCTTTCTGCACGTCGTAGGCGGTATGCTTCAACCCACCTCCGGGCAGGTGATCATCGACGGCGAAGACTTGACCGCAATGCGAGACAGCGATCGCACGGACCTCCGCCGGCGCAAGATCGGCTTCGTATTTCAGCGATTCAATCTCTTCCCAACTCTGACCGCTGATGGCAATCTGAAGCTCGCCGAGCGCATCTACTCGAATGGCAGTAATGGGGGAGATCCGAAGCGCCGGCTCGAGGTGCTGAAACTCCTTGGGCTCGAGGAAAAGATACATCACAAACCGCTCGAACTGTCGGGCGGCGAGCAGCAGCGAGTTGCGATAGCCCGTGCTATCATCAATCGACCGGCGATCCTGCTGGCCGATGAACCGACAGGTAATCTGGACAGCGAGAATTCTCAGATAGTTTTGGAAATGCTTCGCGGCCTGAACAATGAGTTCGGTCAGACGATCATAATGATCACTCATAACCCCGAAGCGGCGGCGAAGGCGGACCGAGTCATCGAGATGCGGGACGGACACGTGGTCAGTTAGCAAGCGAGTCCGGGAGGCTGATAACGCTGTGACAATAATCTTAAAGACTCTGAAAAAGATCCTGTTCTGGTCGTACGATCGCGGAACATGGCAGTACGACATCATGTGCGTGCTCATTCTCGCCTTCGTTTTCTTCGCTCCGAACGCCTCTTTCAGAAACCGCGACGCGGCAGCGGACACTCGATCTCCTGGTCAGTCAGTATTCATCCCCAGCTATGATCTCGCCGCTCCAGGTTCGGCCAACCTTGAGCAGAAGATCGCGAAGCATTTGTCTGAGAAATATGGCTACGAAGTGACTGTCTCGAGCATCGAACCAATGATGGACAGCACCGGCAATTTAAGAGGTTACTTGACACATATTAGCGCAGACCGGACGACAGCTCGTGATTAAGACCAAACTGGTTTAGAGGGGTTTGAGAATGAAGCGAATTTACTTACTTTTAATAGTCGGGGCGCTCTTTGTAGCGGCATCACTGCCGTCGGCTCACGCGGGCGCTAATGGCCGCGTGGATGAGATTCTGGCAAATATGCAGAAGGCTGCATCAACGATCAAGACCCTTCAGGCAACGCTCAAACAGGAGACTCGTAACCCCGATATCGGCGGCACCGAGACATACAAAGGAGAGGTATTCTTCAAGCACGCTGGGAAGAATATTGATCGGGTCCGTATTAGCTACACAGTCCCGGCAGGACGCGTCGTTGTAGTAAACGAGCAGCAGATTTTCCTATACGAGAAGAGCACTAATCAGTGCTTCATCACCACTCGCAGTTCTCTCGCTTCCAAAAATCAGGAGTTCTCGTTCTTTGCGACACCATACAGCCTATCCTCGGCGGAGATGAAAGCACGGTATAACATCGCCTATGTAAAAGAGGAGGGTGGAACTGAGGTACTGGAACTTACGCCCAGGGGTCAGTCAAGCGTTAAGAAGATGAAGTGGTGGGTAGACAAAGCCTCCTGGCTTCCGACCAGGTCAGAGATGACCGAGCAGAACAACGAGATTACAACTTTTACTCTCACCGGAACCAGGGTCAACGACCGGGGCTTTGACGGAAAGTTCGAAAAGCCATGCCCGAAAGGCAGCGAGGAAATTAAGCGCTGAAAACCGACACTTGCGGTGATTCAGCTAAAACAGGGGCTCCGGATCCGGGCCCCTGTTTTCGTCTTTCAGGACGAGAGAAACCCCTCTTGGTGGCAGGCCACTGGTCTTCCGTGTCGTTCCAGGCCGGCGGCGCCTATCTCCACTTCGAAGCGTAGAATGCCACGATCAGACTGATCACTGCTAATGCAGCTGCCCAATAGATTACTTTGTGTATGACGACTGTACTGGCTCGCAGCTCTTTGTTCGCGTTTCTTAGCTGCCGATGCCTTGCGGCGAGAGCCCAGTTGCCCATTAACATTCCCAACCCGAGGGCGCCCAGCGCAATCAACCGCAGAGGCCATAGAAAGAAAACCCATTGCATCTCTATCAGCACCAAAAGCGGGAGCCCACACCCAATACAAGCAGCCGTGCTTATCACCAGTCCGGCGAAGTCTTCGTCGGAAACAGTGATTTTCAATGTTCCCGCTGCCGATGCTGCGTGCGGATCAAACGCCATCGACGAACCATAAGAGACACTGGGCGGCTTACGCGCCAGGTCGTAGGCCTTTCGCAATTCGGAATCACTCAGTACATCATGAGCCTCATTGAGTAGCTTCATCTCTTCTTCGCTGCCGCCGCCATCGGGGTGGCGCCTGCGGGCCTCGCTTCGAAAGGCGCGGTCGATCTCCTCAGCGCTCGCGCTTTCGGCAACGCAAAGAACCTCGTAGTAATCTTTATCTAAATCGAACCCGGCCACGATTCTCGTTTCTCGTTGCTCGTTGCTCGTTGCTCGTTGTTGGTATTCTTACGGTTCTAATGAAGAACGAGAAACGAGCAACGAGAAACGAGCAACGATCCTATGCTATATTGACGGCTATGGCAGCGACACCCAAAGATGCAGCAGCAATCATTCTACTCAAGGATCCTGCAGACCCAAAAGTGTTTTGGGTAAAACGCAGTCCGAAGCTCGCGTTCATGGGCGGCTTTCACACCTTTCCGGGAGGTCAACTCGACAAGGGTGACGGAACCATCAAAGTGGCAGGCCTCGATGACGAAGACGAAGCAAAGATGCGCGTCTGCGCCGTCAGGGAGCTGTTTGAAGAGGTCGGCACACTAATAGCCCGCGGCGCCGAGCGGATCTCCCCGGGCCGTCTGGCAGCCCAGAGGCTGGAGTTGGAGGGCGGCACGAAAACCCTCAAGCAAATCCTCGATGACGATAGGGTTCAGATCGACGCTGAGTCGCTGCCGGCTGCAGGCCGCTGGGTAACTCCCCCGTTCGCTCCCCGAAGGTTTGATACCTGGTTCTTCCTGGGGTGGCTGCCCGAAGGGCAGGAGCCGACAGTCACTCCGGGCGAACTCGAGCTTGGCGAGTGGATCAGGCCGGCCGATGCGCTTGCTCGATGGAAACGCGGCGAAATCGTTATGGCTCCGCCGACCCTTTACATCATCAGGACGCTAGCGGCAAACGCGGGCCGGGTCGATCAGCTTCCGTCCGCCCTCTCCTCAATACCAGAGGCTCGTCAGGGCATGGTTCGACGCATCGAGTTCCGCGCGGGAATATTCTTCTACCCGCTGAAGACTCCCACGCTGCCGCCCGCCACCCACACGAACTGCTACATCATTGGGGGCGACGAGTTGATCGTAATCGATCCTGCGTCGCCCTACGAAGAAGAACAGAAGGAGCTGGATATCCTGATCGACAGCCTGCTGGCCGAGGGGCGCAAGGTGCGCGAGATCTTTGTCACCCACCATCACCACGATCACGTGGCCGGAGTCGATCACCTTCGCAATCGTCTGGGCGTCCCGGTGGCCGCGCATCGGCTCACCGCCGATCGGCTCTCGAACTACCTCAACATCGACCGATTCGTTGAGGACAACGAGCTGATCCACCTTCCAGGTGACCCTGGCTGGCGCGTCCGCGTCCTGCATACGCCCGGACACACCCGTGGGCATCTGTGCTTCTATGAGGAGATTAGTGGCGCTATCCTCACAGGCGACCTGATTGCAGGTATCGGGACCGTGGTTATCGACCCGCCTGAAGGCAATATGGTGCAGTACTACGCCTCACTCAATCGCTTGCTTGAATTGCCCAGGTTGTCCTCGCTGTTACCCGCGCACGGCCCGGCCATCGGTTCTGCGCGCGACAAGATCGCAGAGTACATCCAGCATCGCAACATGCGTGAGAGCAAGATCCTTGAGGCGGTGCGGGGGGGAGCCGGGACCGCGCCTGAGATAGTTGAGTCGGCCTATACAGACGTTTCTCCGGTGATGTATGGGTTGGCGGAACGATCCACGGTTGCGCACCTCGAGAAGTTGGTAGAGGAACGGCTGGTGAGTCGCGAGGGCGACCGATATCGAGTGTTGAATGGATGATATCTGCTTCGCCATCTCACCCGGCGACGTATCCGGTGAGCAGTTGATCACGTGTTGGCAGGACTCCCGCGCTGACCCTAGAATATGGATGAGGCAGCAAAATTATGAAGCGATCCCTTGATAGCGCGTTAGTCTTGGTCGATATCCAGAATGACTTCTGCCCCGGCGGCGCGCTGGCAGTAGCCAAGGGCGACGAAACGGTGGCCGTGGCAAACAGTCTCATGCCCCATTTCCCGCTCATCATCTCGACCCAGGATTGGCACCCGATCAATCACGTCTCCTTCAAGGAACGAGGCGGTCCGTGGCCGCCGCATTGTGTACAGGGGACACAGGGCGCCGACCTTCATCCGGCTCTTAACAGAACAAGAATAGGTCATTACTTCTTCAAGGCTTCATCCGTAGACAACGATGCGTATTCGGAGTTCGAGGGAACGGACGACAAAGGACGGTCCCTGGATGAAGTGTTGAGAAGCTATGAGGTAACGAGGTTGTATGTCGTGGGGCTTGCGACGGACTACTGCGTGCGTGCAACTGTGCTTGACGGCGTGAGCCGCGGTTATCAGGTCTACGTGTGCACGGACGGAGTCAGAGCTGTGAATGTGGATGCCCGGGATGGTGAGAAGGCGTTAGAAGAGATGTCGAGTGCCGGAGTGCATCTCGTAACCAGTGCCGAGATCCTGCAATCCGAACTGGCAGGATTCGCGCCGAGTTGAGTTGCAGGAAAAGAGTACCGCCTGGATTGATCTCTTCCGTGACGTGACTTTGTCGCAGCAGTGGCTCGTAGCAAGGAGGTTGGCATTGCAAACACTCAAGCGTCCCCAGCCTGATATTCGGTCAATCGCGCGTACCGTCCCTCCGAGTGGCAATCTGGTGCAGGGCCAGAATGACGTTTCGCTTCACCCCGAATTGGCGCGATCCCTTAGCGAAGTTGTAGCCGAGGGATTGAATCACTACAGCTTCTTCGAGGGAGTTGACGAACTGCGACGAGCGGTGGCGGAGAAGATACTGCGAGGGAATGGAGTGAGGGTCGACGCCGACAAGCGCCCTCTGGAACTATTAATCACTCCCGGAGCTACAGGAGGATTTGTCTCCGCCGCTCACACATACCTGCGCGGGGGCTCGGCGATCATGTTTGAGCCCTACTACCCATATCATAAGAGAATACTGGAGACCTGCGACACACGCGTGGATATGGTGAAGTTGCGAGGCGACGACCTCGAGTTGGACCTGGACGAACTTCGTCGCGTGTGCCGCGAAGGGGCGGCGAGGGCCGATCACCCGACAAAGGCGATCATCGCATGTTCACCCGCTAACCCGACCGGTCGCGTGTTTACCCGTGTTGAACTGGAGGCCATTGTCGAATGTGCCCATGAGTTCGACCTGCTAATCATATCGGACGAAGTGTATGAGCACTTCGCGATTGCGGCTTCGGACCACATTTCACCGGCCTCGATGCAAGCGGGCTTCGAACGCACGATCACGGTGAACTCATTCTCGAAGGCCTGGGCGATCTCCGGCTGGAGACTGGGATATGCCTATGGGCCTGGGCACCTGATTGGGAAGCTGGCGAACCTGGGCAACATCTACTATGTATGCACTCCGACTCCCCTTCAGCACGCCCTCGCTCGTGTCTTGCTCAAACTGCCTGAGTACTACGATCGACTCAGATCGGACTTCGCTGGCAAACGCGAGATACTTCGAAATGCGCTGGATCGATCCGGTTTCAGGATCTATCCGTCCCGCTCGGCCTTCTACATCTGGACCCGGATTCCAGCCCGGTTTCCCGATGCGAGCGAGTTGAATGAGTTTCTTTTGAAGGAGGCCGGCGTAGCGGGTGTTCCGGGAAGTGCCTTCATGGAGGATCCCGAGGAAGATGTGTACATGCGATTATGCTTCGCCCGCGAAGATGCAATGCTCGAAGCCGCCGCTCATCGTATCGCGAACGCTCTAGCGTGACGAGGAGTGCTGAGTCCTGAGTCCTGAGTTCTGAGTCCTGAGTCCTGAGTGCTGAGGACTCAGAACTCAGGACTCTCCCTCCCCTCAGCGTGTCAATGACACGCTCGCCGATAGGGCGCCGTTGGCGTTCCGCACCTGGACGCTGTGGGTCGTGCCGCTTGTGACCACTTTGGCCGGCTTCAACCCGCCTGGCGTGCTAAGGGCCGTCTTGGCCACGATCAAAAGGTCGCCGTTGCGCACAAGAGTAAAGGACTCCCTTCCATCAACAATAAGTACCGCCCCGGCCGTGATGTTCGAACCCGCAGCTTGCATCCTCAAGCCTTTCTTCTTGAACTGCAGGTCGATGATCTGAGGACCAGTAGAGCTCACATTCGACGCAGCGCTCTCGGTCCCGCTTCCGTAGAACGCCGTCATCGTGTAATAGAAGATCTGCGCCGAGCCTGCTGGAGCGGGCAAATTATCCGTGAACGACGTCTGGCCTGCGGTCGCTATACCCACGATGTTTGCAAGCGAGAGGGGAACGGTGGGAGTCGTCGCCCTGTAGATCACATAACCTATGAGACCCGCCGCCTGCTCCGGTTCTACCGATTCTGACTCGATCGAGTCGCCGAGGAACGAAAGGGGCGTGATGGACAGATCCGTGGCAGCCAGGTTGGAAGGTCCGCCGGGTGACGCGGCGGGAGCCGTCCAAACCAACCGCGCCTGATGCGAAGCTGAGGCAGCCACTATGGTTATTGAGCTCTGGACCGCTTTCACTCGATTCTGCCCATCGCGCGCAGTAAAGGTAACGAGTAATCGGCCGGTTGCGCTCGCTGCCGGAGTCACAACCAGATCGCCCCTTCCATTGCCCCTGTCGGTGAACACGCCACCCTGCACCGCCGTTGCAGTCCAGTGTATGTCGGTGTTGGTGCCGTTGGCAGCGATCACGTTGAGAGTATTCGACTGGCCGGCAATGGCTGTGACCAACGCCGGCGCCTTTGCCTTGAACAACTCGTCCTGCGGCGTACTCGTTCCGCGCAATCGGAAGACGGTCAGCAACTGATCGGGATCATTACAGACCAACAGCATCTCGGACGTATAGACGCCTGGCGCCGGCGGTGAAAATCCGACCGTCATCACAAATCCCTCGCCCGGCTTGAAGACGGCCGGCAGAACGGGAACGCCACTCACCGAGAACGGCAACGCTGGGCTCGACATGCTGGATATTATCAAGTCGGCATCTCCGGTGTTGTTTGCCACGACGAGTGTTGACGAAGTTCCGCTCGGGAAGTTTATGATGACCGCGCTGAGATCAAGGTTGGGCACTGGAACCGCCGTTCCGGTGCCGCGAAGGTTCACTACCAGACTGGGAGTCACAGCGTCGTTGCTCCCAATCGCGAAACTTCCGGTGAAGAGCTGCGTGGCCGCCGGCGAGAATTTGACCATGAGATCGAAGGTTCCGGCTGGGGCCACGGTTATGGGAACGGCAGGCTTATCGACAATTGAGAACGGGGCCGCCGGATCGCTGATCGATGAAATCACCAGATTGGCGCCGCCGGTGTTCGATATCGTCAATGCCAGTGTGAGACTGGTCCGAACGGTCCCGAACTCCAGCGGATTAGGCGACGCGTTGATGATCGGAACGGGAGGAGGAGGTGGGTTCGGAGTTGTGACTCCCGCAATATTTGAGGGCGCCGAGTTGCCGAAATTGTTGAACGACAACACGCGATAGAAGTAGGTCGTGTTCGCGACTACCGCTAGATCGCTGAAAGTCGTTTCGTTGGAGCCGACGGTTGCTATTTCGTTGAATGCGAACCCATCCAGGCTGCGTTCAATTCTGAAGCCGAGTTCGTTAGAGGAATTGTCCGTCCATGTCAGCCGTACTTCCGTCGCCGAGATTGCTGCCGCGACCAGGTCCGAGGGTGGATTCGGGGCCAGCGGAATGGAAGGCTCAAGGAAGATAGTGAAGTCGCCTGCGTCACCGCCGAATCCGTCTACGACTATGAAATAGGTAATCCCCGTCGTGAGATTGCGCCGCAGGGTCTCAGCCACTCCGGCCCCGCCGAAGTCAGCGCTCGAGCAACCGGTGAGACTCGCGCAGTTGGTGACTATATAGATCGAAGTATCATATTCTCCGCTGGGCGTAACCGTCAGAACATAATTCTGGGAATCGGCCGGTGTGAATTGATAGACAACATCGGCGCCGCTTCCTGACTGGCGTGACCTCAAGCAAGGTACATCGGGATTCAAGTCATTGGCGGCGCCAAAGGTCGTCGCAGATGCGCTGAAGGGCAGGCGGCTCGCCTCAATGACAGTGGGTGAGGCACAAGTGTCATTAGGCGGCACGCCCCTCCGCAGCGAGAAATGAAATGGTCCGAAGTTCCCCGGGCTGCTGCCGTCGACTACGATGAAATAATTCGTCCCGGCGTTCAGTGTCGGAGTCACCGATTCGCCCTTTGAGGTCCCGTTGATGTTTGCACCCGCCACACACGTCGTCGCCGGGTTCGCGCAATCGGTCACAACATAGAGCGAAACATCAAATCCGATGCCGGTGGGCGTGACTCCTATGGTGTACCTGTCGGTCGCTGCCGGCGTAAAAGAGAAGACCACGTCAGGCCCTGCGCCCGCCGCACAGCCGAGCAATCCGGGGTCGATGTCATTCGCCGCTCCCTCTGTCGTCCCATCAGTTGAGAAAGGCAGGGACGCGGGACTGATCGCGGTAGCCGTCGCACAGGTGTCGCCTGCAACCAAGGCCGGCGAGATGATCGGATCTTTGACTCCGACTGCGCTCACCGTGCGGGCGAAGGGCCGTCCGATTCCCAGCCAATCGGCCCCTGCCAGAGCGACTATGACGATGATGAGAGAAAAGAACCAGAGGACAAGGCGCGACGGCAATTGCCGCTTGGTGTGTGGACTAGATTTCATGAGAGGTCATCCCCATTGTTTGTGCTCACCCAAGGGGGCCGGAATTGGATTTCCGACGAGACGTTTGGGTGCGGAGTCATCTGCCTGCAATTGCCCCGAGCCAGGGCTTGAAGTGAGGGGCATTATATCGAAACAGGAAGGTGGTTGGGAAATGCGAAATGCGAATTTCGAAATGCGAATTTTCGAGAATTGGAATTCGCCGCATTTCGAATTTCGTCAAATTCGCATTTTCGCATTTCGCATTTCCCATCCTCGTGCTACAACGCCGGCGAGGAGGCCAGGCCATGCTCCCCAAGCGTGCGCACCCTGGGTACGCACGCTTCCAGCGTGCATCTCCGCAAGCCCCGAGCCTTCAATGAAGACGCGCGCCCCCACAGCACGCACGCCGGAATGGCGTCTCAATCGCCTTGATGCGACAATGCCGGCCGCCCACAAGGAAACGAACAAGCCACGGTTCGAGCCAGATAGAGCCTCAGCGTTTTTGCGACGCTGACGGATTTGGCCCAACGGCGGTCGCTGGAGCCAGCACCTGAGTTGACCCCAACGACGTGCTCGAGCCCACCTCGTCGTCCTCTTTGTCAGTGTAATGGAACAAGTTTAGTAAGGAATGGCAAGCGGTACTACAAACTTATCAAAAAGTGTACAAAGATATCGTGAATAATGTTGAGGGTAGACCGCGTGGGATGAGATATCCAGTGAATGTCCTGCTGTCATCCGGCCTACAGCCTTGTGGCGTCTACTACCACGAGCAAGCGTTGAAGCGTCTTGTTGCAGGAATGCGAACGTCCCCAGGTTTGGCACGGGATTGGTAGCCGCTGACTCATTGGCCTCCTCTCTTCAAGTCGCTCGGAACGTCGACCCCGAAATCAGTTGCGCTTCGACGTTTCTACGGACTTGCTATCGCAACAACTGAACGAGCGTCGTCTGCACGGCCTCACCCCAAATGTCATAGCCCTTAGCCAGCGGGTGGAGATTATCAGGACGAAAAGCGTCGGGAAGAAAGGTGCCTGTCGCATCAAGGAACTTCGGGCCGATATCCAGGTAGAAGACGTGCTTCTGATCGTCCAGTTTTGAAATGATCCTGTTCGTCTCGGCGATCCTGTCGCGAACGGGTTCGCCCGGCACGCCGCGCGGGAAAATCCCAAGTAGCAGGATCTTCGCGTCTGGGAAACTGCGTCGCATCTCGAGTACGACCGCGCCTATGCCTTCGGCGATCTCCGCCGCTGTGTTGGCGCCCATGTTATTCGTACCAATCATGAGCATGACCGCTTTCGGCTGAAAGCCCTGGCCTTCGCCGTTACGCAGACCCCAGAGCACGCCCTGTGTTGTGTCGCCGGCGATTGCAAAGTTCGCCGTGCGGATGTTGCCGAAGTACTTCTGGAAAATCTTCCTGTTGTCGTCGTTCTGCACCCACCAGTCAGTGATCGAATCGCCGTGCAGCAGCAGATCGATGTTTCCCGCCTTTGCGGTTGCGACGAAACCTTCGTGCCTCGGCCCCATCCGCTGCACCGTCTGAGTGAACGTCGCGGCCGTGTTCAAGCGCGGGGGCTGCAGCAGAATTAGCGATTCATATTTCTTCAGCACAGGCGCAGACTGAGACTTATCACTGGACATGAAACGCTTCAGCGCGGCGTTGATCTCAGTTAATTCATCAGCGCTGGGACGGAGCATTGCAACTGCCGGCGGTACAGGCGCGGGTGGCCCGATTCGCACCGGCGGATACGCACTGCGTCCGCCTGCGGGTGCCGCTCCTTGACCGGCAACGTTTGTGCAAGTAACGGCGATACTCGCTGCGATAATCAGGATCTTGAATGCCCTGGTCATAGATTCTCCTATTCCCGTATATCAATCATGGATCAGTTGAGGCAAAAGAATACCCTAGATCGAAATAGTTTGCAGCTGTTTGGTACGGACTCGAGGCCTACGAGCGAATCGTTACCTGCTCTTTGCAAGGCTCTAGAAACAGCACGTATTAATGCCTGCGACGCTGCAACATTGTCTGATCCTGTGACTGGTTCCTCAGTCGCGCGGTTTGTCGACCTGTGGTTGATTTGGTTGTTGCATTCGCAACTGCTCGGCTTCAATCCGGCGCTGTCTGAGCTGCATATGCCCTCGGCATCGCGCGCCCAGTTGATGGATTTCTCTTCTGGCTGTCCGAAGGCTTCGGGATGCAGGTAGTAGCCACGCTCGACTTTGGGCTTCTCTTCTTCGACCTGTATGCGATGCTTGTTGGCGAAGGCATCGTGCCGTATGCCGGTCACCTGCCAACTGACTTCAACGTTGGGCGCGTTGGTCTTGATACGGAAGTGATTGTCTTGTATCTTGTCGGCGATAATGGCCTGCGCAAACGTGCCGATCACTGTGAGTTGATAGCGGAAGTCGTGGTTCAACGCCTCAAAATAATCGGGCAACACAACAACTGCTTCGCCGCTTGAATCAGTAAGGACGTTCCCGTCGTAGATATTCTTCATATCGGGTGATTCTACGAACGAGTGATATAGGTACTTGTTCTCGGGATCGAGCGGATGATCTATCTTGAACGCGCCGCCGCCCTTCGAGAGATTACCAGTCACCTGAACATCGCCGTTGAACTTTCCAGCCAGCCCAACGGCCGCACCTCCGGCGCCTTGTCCACCGAACGCTTCGATCCCGCTGCCGCCTCGGTTGCCGGCACCATTACCGGTTCCTCCGACGCCTTTCACGCCTGCGCCGCCGAAGTTGCTGGCGCCTCCGGAGGCAAGCACGCCAACACCGCCCACCCCGCTGCCAAATA
>DASYSA010000393.1:0-7630 GCA_036003885.1 Blastocatellia bacterium
CTGGATGCGAAAGAAGCGCTGCTCAAGAAGATGGCTGTGGAGACGGGCGCGAAGTATCCCGACGTCAAGATCTCCGTCGATGTGAAAGAAAATTACAAGAACATGAAAGAGGTCTTGAAAGACTATCCCCAGTTGACCGAATACGCTATGGAGGCGACGCGCAAGGCCGGGGTTACTCCGAAGCTAAAACCGATTCGGGGCGGGACCGATGGATCGAATCTGACATTCAGAGGATTGCCCTGTCCGAACCTTTTCACCGGAGGCCACAACTTTCACGGCAAGCTCGAATTCAATTCCAGGCGCGGTCTTGAAAAGACTACAGAGATGCTCGTCAATCTCATTCAACTGTTTGCGGAGAAATCAAAATAGCTGCGAGCCGCGGTACGTCTTCAGCTTGATCCAGGGGAATCCATCACGGGCTACTGCGAGAGCCTCCTCCATGTACTGATTCAGCCCGCGTCGAGCTTGAGCGCAGCGGCAACTATCGGCTTAGCCCAGGTCGGCGTCCGCTTGAGGTTGAGCGGGTTTAGAATCTTTCCCCTCTCCATATGCAACACCAGCATCGGATGTGGTGCCTTGCCGGCGGCCGGATCTGCTTCGACACTGTTGTCGTAAACACGCAACCCGGTGAGGCCAGGCAGGAGTTCGATCAGATTCAAGCGACTGTGCTCATAGCGTCGATGGATATGTTCGGTGGGGATGTCGTGCCCGCCGCGGCGAACTCTGGCCTGTACGCGATCGATATGAAGTTGCGGACTCGAGAGGCCCACGTACCAGACATAAATCTGGACGCCTCTCGATGCGGCTTCTGCAAGCAGGCGCGGAATTGTATTCGCTCCAAGCGTAGTTTCAAAAGCGTAATCAAGCCGTTCGTCTATAGCTCGTCTAAGCAGTCTCACCCCCTCGCCCCAGGCCGCAATATTGGCCAGCACCTGTGAAAGCGCCGGGTCCGCGGCCATTAATCCTCGGGCAGCCTCATCGGGGTTGTAATAGTCGCCCCCCATCTCGCGAAACGCGGCGCCGGCGATGCTGCTCTTACCGGCGCCGTTCACGCCTGCAAGAACGTAAATGTGTGATTGCCGTGGGGAAGTCATCTCAAGAGCGCGAGCCGGCTGAGTGCGGCGATCATATCGACCAGTGTCTAGCGCTGCTTACGCGCAGCTTTGACGGCGGCGCGTCCGAGTTGGCCCGGCGAGGCATCAAATGCGGCTTTCATGCCTCTTTTGGCTTTGGGCTTTTGCATGCGGGCCAGAAGAGCGTCGAACTCCGTAGCGAGGTTATCGAGTGTTCTGGAGCGCGCCTGGACGAGCGATTCGAACTCATCGTAGGAGACGAGCACCGCCTTTGGCTTATCGTGACGCGTAATCGTGACCGCCCCGCCCTGAGTGGCTCTGTCCAGAAGAGCGCTGAACTCATTCTTGGCTTTAGTGGCGGCGACGGTGGGAATCTCTACCAGATTGCCCTGGCTGTTTCTGAAGGTTCGCTTTAACATCCAACACCTCGTTAGTCCTTCTCGGAGATTAGATCAGTTTGTCACTTTTGTCTATATTGGCTATTATCGTCTGGCGCAAGACGCTGCCCGCGAGATATCCAAACTCACCCAGTCGTCGCGCCGTCTTATCTCCAACCATGAGCAAATACTCTTTCGAGCGAGCGATGCCCTCATTGCCCAGGCTCTTGATCCTTCTATCGCTTGTCGTGTGCTGTTATGCGCTTGCCGGCCGATCCGCATCAGCGCAGACGTTCGACGCCAACGGAGTCAGACTCCATTACATCGTCGAAGGCAAAGGCCAGCCGGTCGTGCTCATTCACGGACTCCACTCGAGCATAAGGATGAACTGGCAGATGCCCGGCATCATCAATATGCTTTCGAAGAATTATCAGGTCATTGCTTTGGACTTACCCGGGCACGGAGAGTCTGACAAGCCGGCAAGCGGAGCGGCATATGGAACCGAGCTGGTCGAAGACGTTGTCAGGCTCCTGGATCACCTCCACATCAAGCGAGCTCACATTGTCGGCTATTCGATGGGAGGCATGATCGCGATGAAGTTCATGGCCAGGCATCAAGATCGCGTGCTCAGCGGGATAGTCGGCGGCATGGGATGGCTTCACGAAGGCAGCGCCTTGCAAAACGTCTGGGAGCGAATGCCCGAGCGACAAGGCGGCAGCGCTCCATCGGCCTGTGCGCGCAGTCTCGGCAAGCTGGCTTTGACCGAAGCGGAGTTGAGAGTGATCAATGTTCCGGTTGAAGTAATTGTCGGCGATCGCGATCCGACTAAACGGCTTTACGTCACGCCTCTCGAGCGGGTGCGAAAGGACTGGTCGGTTGTCGAGATCAAGGACGCCGGTCATTTGAATTGCATCATCAAGCCGCAGTTCAAAGAGGCTATCGCAGTGTGGCTCCGGGTCAGAGGTCAGAAGTCTGACTTCTGACCTCTGACCTCAACCCGTATTCCGCAGCCCGGCCGCTATGCCGTTGATCGTCGCCGCAAGCGCATAGTTCAACTCCTCGCTCTCTTCGCCGGCCCGCTTGCGGCGCAGCAACTCCACTTGAATCAAGCTCATCGGATCGACGTATGGATTGCGCAATCGTATCGAGCGCGCCAACACTTCATTCGTCTCAAGCAGCCTCGTCTGGCCGGTCACCAGCAACAGCATCGCCCGAGTGCGCTGAAACTCTTCGTCTATCATCTCAAAGACTCGCTCCCGCAGCGCGATGTCGGATACCAGCTCCGCATACAAGCGCGCGATCGTAAGATCAGCCTTGGCCATTCCCATCTCGACGTTTCGAATCAAATCGCTGAAGAGCGGAAATCCCGCCATCATCTGCTTCAACAGCTCCTCGTTCCCAGTCGCGCGATTCGCGAACCGCTCCAGTGCAAAGCCGACCCCGAACCACGCCGGCAATACGTGTCTGCTCTGCATCCAGCCGAAGACCCATGGGATTGCCCGGAGATCCTCGATCTCGGTCGAGTCGCTGCGGCGGGCCGGACGTGAACCGATCTTCGCATGCTCGAGCTCGAGCACCGGCGTTGCCTCAAAAAAATATCGGACGATGTCAGCATTGCCGGCGATTCGCTCGCGATAATAGGTGAATGCACATTGCGACATCGCCTCCATCGCTTCGCACCACTCTGCCTCCTCAGCCGGCAACCCGCCGAGTCCGCTCAACGCTTCCAGCGAGGCAGCGACCATCAACTCGAGGTTCCGTTCGGCCAGCACAGGATCTGAATACTTCCAGTTCATTACCTCGCCCTGCTCCGTGATTTTGATTTGACCTTCGAATGCGCCGGGCGGTTGCGAGGTGATCGCCCGATGAGTCGGTCCGCCGCCGCGTCCTACGGTCCCGCCGCGGCCGTGGAAGATTCGCAGTTCGACCCGGCAACCGCGCGCAACTTCATGGAGAGCACGATGCGCTTTGTATATCTCCCAGGCGCTGGTCAGCATGCCTCCGTCCTTGTTCGAGTCGGAGTAGCCGAGCATCACTTCCTGGCGTCGGCCCCAGGAATCCAGGAGCGGCTGGTAACCGCTTGATGTCCACAAGCCGCGGCATATCTCAGGGCAGGCGCGCAGGTCTTCGATCGACTCGAACAACGGCACCGGCATCAGCCCGGGATCGCCGTTGCCTGCGGCTACGCTCACTCCGCTCAGTTCGGCGAGCCACGCGAGGCCGAGAACGTCACTGCCAGATTGTGCGCCGCTGATAACGTAGCTGCGTATCGCCTCCGGCGGATAGCTGTGCTTCAACTCGGCGATCTTTCGCAGCGTATCGAGTAACATCAACGTTTCACGCGAAGGCGCCGATCCCGGTCCGGCAGACATCTCCTGCACTGCACGCTCATGCACTCGCGCGTGTTGCCGGATGTCGAGCGTGTGAAGATGAAACCCGAACGTTAGGACCTGGCGCATCAACGGGTCGAGAAGGCGCCGCGCCAACCGTTCCCCCTTGTTCTCAGCGAGACTGTCGCGCATCAAATCGATGTCGCCGGCGAACTCGTCCGCCGAGCCATAGGCGTGCGGATGACGTGGATCATCCCGCGCACACACCAGCCTCCGAAGCATGAAGACCAGGTAACGCCGGTAGAGTTCGCCTTCTGCGCGCAGCTCGGCCTTCGCATCCTTGAAAGAGATCTCAGCGGCATATCGCGCAAGCGCCTCACGAAGAGCTGCGGAAACGTCGACTTGATGAGAAGAAGGGCCCAGCTGACGTAGCAGGTCTTCTACGACCAGGATGTAGTGGTCCAGTATCGTCTGCCGCGCCATCCTGAGCGCATCGTGAGTGAACTCTGGAGTCACGTTGGGATTGCCGTCGCGGTCGCCGCCTATCCAGGAACCGAACGAGATGACATTGGGCAGGTAGCTTGCCGTCGTCTCGATCCCGTACTCCTCGCGAAAGGCCGCGGCCATCTCTTCATACAGGACGGGCACGGTCGAGATGATAGAGTCGGCGTAGTAGTCGAGCCCCATCTTGATTTCGTCACGCAGGGTTGGTTGGCGGCGCCGCACCTCGTCGGCTTGCCACAATGCGGTGATCTCGGCGGCGATAGATTCGGCCCCCGCGGCCGCTTCTGTGTTTGTCAGAGGCAGGCGATCGAGGCGCTCGAGTTCGGTCGCGATGCGTTTCCGTTTGAACAGAACAGTGCGGCGGGCGACCTCAGTAGGGTGGGCGGTGAAGACCGGAATCACTTCAAGCCGAAGCAACATGCCCAGCGCATCGCCGGCTGTGATGCTCGCGGCGCGCATTCGAGCCAGCGCGCTACGGAAGGACCCTGGCTGGGAAGGGGAGTCTGGGTACGCACGCTTCCAGCGTGCTCTGTCAGGCTCGCCGGCACGGGGCACGCTGGAAGCGTGCGTACCAAGGGAGTACCGGCGTGCGCGGCTAAGCTCGACTGCACGGCGGCGGCGCTTGCGGTGATTAGTCTCGGCGAGATTCGTCAACTCGAAGTAGATGGCGAATGCCTTCGTCATCTGATAGGCGTGTTTGATCGGCATATCTCCAATAAGTTTTCGCACGCGCTCGATCAAGTCATCCTCACCGAGCCGGCCGGTTAGATTCTCCGACTCGGCCTGCATCTCGCGATGTTTGATGGCGAGGTGTCGAAGTTCTTCGACTGAGTTGTAGAGATCGAGTCCGGCCTGTTCTTTTAGGATCTCGCCGAGCAATCGCCCCAGGGAGCGCACATCGCGGCGCAGGGGGATTTCTTTGAGGTCACCTTCGCCTGCCAGTTCGCGGAGACGGGTTGCCTGATCATCAGTTTCCCAGAGATCGTCAGTCATTTTTCTTCTTCCGAGTTGCGCCAGCGCATCACGATACATGAATGAATGGCTGACTCACGATGTAATAGTCTACGTTGGGTGGGTTCTTTAGCAAGTTAAGTGTTCAGCTGCGCAGGTATAGCCCCGTGTAATTCGTGGCTCCGCCCCTTCACGTGATTCCCATCGTTCATCTCGGATGAGCCGAAGCGTTTGCGCATTATTCCAGAGTGACTTATCGTTGACCGGCTGGGAACCAGCCCATCAAGGGCCGCGGACCTCAGCTCGAAAAACTAAGCCAATTGGAGGGGTCATATGCGTAAACTTTTCAGCGTTGCACTCAGCGTCGTTGCCGTGGCCGCTTTCGGCCTGGCGCAGGAATCAAACAAGTCAACTCACATCCAGCTATCTCCCGCCCAGGTGAAGTGGGGAGCTGCCCCGCCTAGTGTTCCAAAGGGCGTGCAGCTCGCGGTCGTTTCGGGCAACCCGGGAGCGTCCGGGCCGTTTGTGATCAGGCTCAAGATTCCCGCAGGTCAGAAAGTTGCTCCGCACTGGCACCCAACAGATGAAAACGTAACCGTAATCTCCGGCACGGTCGCGTTCGGAATGGGCGAAAAGTTCGATCAGGCCGCATTAAAGAATCTGTCCGCCGGTGGGTACGCGTTGATGCCTGCCGAGATGCGCCACTTCGCGATGGCGAAGACGGCGGTTGTCCTTCAGGTCCACGGAATGGGACCATTCGTGTTGAACTACGTGAACCCGGCAGACGACCCCAGCAAGGCCAACGCATCAAAGTAGGAGGCTAAGTCAAAGCTATCGCTATGTTCACCCGGAGGTGAGAAATGCGAATCTATGCTATTGGGTTGGCGCTGCTGCTGATACTCCTCCTGTCGGCCGCCCCGATATCAAAGACAAAAACGATCGGAGCGGGCGTGGCTCTCACTGCCGGGGCGCAGACGCAGACCTCTCCTCGTGAGGCTCTCATCGCGCGCGCGAAAGCACTCGAGCTCAAGACGCCGTACGTAGCGCCTCCCGGTGACCCGCTTGAACACGACGCCTCGGGATTCGCAAAAGTCATGTGCTCGGCCGTATTTATCACCGGTCTCGATCCCGACTTCGCCGCGCAAAACGTCGGATTCTTCACGGGTCCTTTAGAGGAGCGCGCGAAGTTGGGCAAACCAGTAATCGATCGCGCTAACAAGACCGTGTCTGTCATGCTCCCGAACGGTGTGAAGCGCATTGCGAAGTATCTTGGCGATCAGGGGTGCGTAACCCTCCCGATTGGCAAGGACTCAGTGAGCTTCAAGCCCGTCACGGTCAAGAGCCGGCTGCCGGATCCCTCAACTCAGCCGTGGCCCATGGGCGACGTGCTGCCCAGGGATCCTTTGCCGGCTGAGATCGACGCGACAAAACTGACGCAGGCAATCGACGCGGCGTTTCAGCCGGCCGAAGGGCTCACCGCTGCTTTCGTGGTGACGTGGAAGGGACGCCTCATAGCCGAGCGATACGGCGAAGGTATTACCGCGCGAACACCGCTCGAGAGTTGGTCGATGGGCAAGAGCCTCACGGCCACGCTCATGGGTATACTCGTCAAGCAGGGTGTCTATGACCTCTGGCAGCCCGCGCCCATTCCCGAGTGGCAGAATGCTGGTGATCCGCGGGCGAAGATTCGCATTGCCGACATCATGCATATGTCGAGCGGTCTGCGAATAAGAGCGCCCCAGGATCC
The DNA here is from genome assembly GCA_036003885.1 of Blastocatellia bacterium. Lineage (GTDB taxonomy): Bacteria > Acidobacteriota > Blastocatellia > UBA7656 > UBA7656 > DASYSA01. Next base: position 6,983 of record DASYSA010000393.1, read on the forward strand.
CGACTACGATGCTTCGCTCGGGTATCCCGATCACGTGTACCTCTATACTGGCAGCATCAACTCGTTTCACTATTCGGCTACGAGACCGCAGCAGTGGCCGCCAAACACGGTGGGCCGCTATCGCAACTGCGACCCGTCGTTGATCAACTATCTTGTGCGGCTGGCGGTAGAGAAGCGCGGCGAGGAGTATTTGTCGTTTCCCCGGCGCGCGCTGTTCGACAAGATCGGCATTCGGACGATGGTGATGGAGACAGATCCGTTTGGAAACTTCCTCACGCAGGGCTACGAATTTGCGTCTGGGCGTGATTGGGCGCGGCTTGGCAATCTCTATCTTCAGGATGGCGTGTGGAACGGTGAAAGGATCTTGCCCGAGGGATACGCCAAATTCGTGAGCACGCTGGCGCCCGCGTGGGAAGCCGACAAGCGCCCCATTTACGGCGCCTTCTTCTGGATCAACGGCGACGGCGCGTTCCCGGTGCCAAGGGAGGCGTACTACCTGGCCGGCGCCGGCGGCCAAACAACGATGATCATTCCGTCGCACGATCTGGTGGTGGTGAGGCTTGGGCACTACAGGGGCAGTGGGCCGGGTACTCAGTCCTTCAAGAGGGCGCTCGCGCTTCTGATGGAGGCGGTGCCGAAAAGGAAATG
>DASYSA010000394.1:0-9928 GCA_036003885.1 Blastocatellia bacterium
GGACCCCGATATTAAAGGGGCCCTTTTTCGACTATCCGACAGAAAGCGAATTCTTACGAATACTTAAGACCCTCCCCCCAATAGCGTAAAATTCCGAGTACTCTCGGGGGTGCGGCCTGCGACCATGAAGATCAAGTTTTCAGTACCAATCAGCTTGACGGTAACGGCATCCAAACCGGAACTGCTGGACTTCAGCACAGATTTTGTCGAAGACCAATTCACTGTAGCTCTACAGTTGGATGGAGCCCCAGCCTTAGAAGTCAAACATTCGCCGCCACCAGAGAGATACCTCCGACACATCGACAGGTTGGTCTTCACAGTCGCTGAAACGGGCCCATCATCCGGTTCGCTTCAGGAGATCGCATCGAGTACGGATAAGAGTACACTGGCTGCTCTGATCGGCCGGATTGCCAACCGTGCGCTAAGGTCTATACGCAATTTCGGCCAAGTGCCGCACCTCCGAGAGCTCGACATAGAGGGAACCAAACCCGAGCTCTTACTTCGTAGCCGGACCGTTGAAACCTTGGCCGATAATGGGGATATATCTCCGCTCATCGCGCCATACTCTCGCTTGCGGGGTGCCCTGATGAAGGTCTTGGCCGAAAACCCGCTGACGCCGCACCTCCGCATCAACAGTTGGGATTTGATGCAGGAAGCCATACAGGACTCCCTTCCTCCTGGGCCGGAGCATGAGTTTCGCGTTAATGCGATTGAGCACCTCCACTCCGGGAACCTTCGGCTTGCACTGATCGAATCAGTTGTTGGCCTTGAAATCGTTCTTGCCGAATATATTCGAGAATACCTGTTGAGAGTTAAGGGCTTGTCAAACAATCGGATTGAGGATGTACTGGGCCCAAAGCTGGACCTGCACACTCGCCTAAACCTATTGGCGCCTCTAATTTTCACCAGTGATGAGGCTGATAGTGTCAATCTCGACGTTGTCAAAAAGGCAGTCAGCTGGCGAAATAAAGCTATCCATGCAACCGGGCATCTGCCGCCGAGAATTCCAAGCGAAGAGATTAGGAAAGCAATTTTCGCGGTTGTCGCAGCAACTTCTATTTTGGCCACCCTGCGTAACCGACTCTCAATTTCCAGTGATTTACGAACTGTTGCAGATCAAGTCGCAGCGGCCATGGGAGTTCCAACACCAGAGATTTTCAGTGCAGACAACCACAGATTTATGGTGAGATTCGAATTCGCGCCGTTTCAGGAGTTTCCACCCATTCAAAGAATGCATGAAATTGTTCTTAATGTGTGCGAAAGACTTAGGGACCTTGATCCACGGCTAGTTCCGGAAGAACACCTGGTGGTCGGATTCAGACAGTCGACAAATGTGATCGCTCAGTGGCGTGGAGGAAATCTAGAAATGAGAGGAACGCCCGACGCGCTGCACTCCGACACGGAGCGCACCATCGCGTTGCACAAGGAACGCAGCGCCACTCTCATCGCCGCAGCCGTGACGGACCACACTGAAGCGAAGGCGGCGACCACATGAACCGCGTCACAATCAAAGCTGAGTTGCTGCGCTGGGCCTGCGAGCGGTCCGGGTCCGATTTCGACACGTTGGCCCACCGCTTCCCGAAGCTCCCGGATTGGGTTCGCGGTAAGGCGAGTCCGACCCTCAAGCAGTTGGAGAGCTTCGCCAAGGCGACGCATACACCCATCGGCTACCTGTTCCTCCCGGAGCCGGCGGTCGAGCGGGTACCGATCCCGGACTTCCGCACCGTTGGAAGCGAGCGCATCCGACGCCCGAGCCCTGACCTGCTCGATACCGTATACACCTGCCAGCAGCGCCAAGAGTGGTACCGAGACTTTGCGCGATCCACGGGTGAGCGGCCGCTCGCGTTTGTCGGTTCTGTTCGTGTTTCGGACGACGTGCTTCGGACGGCCTCGCTGATCCGCCAAGCGGTCGGGTTCGATGTCGAGGAGCGCCGCCGGTTGCCTACCTGGACTGAGGGGATTCGGCGCTTCATCCAGCAGGCAGATGCGCTAGGCGTGCTGGTGATGGTGAGCGGTGTCGTGGGCAGCAACAACCGGCGCAAGCTCGATCCGCAGGAGTTTCGTGGGTTCGCTCTGTCCGATGACCTCGCCCCGGTCGTGTTCATCAACGGTGCTGACACGAAAGCCGCGCAGATGTTCACGCTGGCGCACGAGCTTGCCCACATCTGGCTCGGACAGTCAGCGCTGTCCGATGCGCAGGCGTCCCTGGTGCCCGAAGATCAGGTGGAGCGCTGGTGCAATCAGGTAGCAGCCGAGCTGCTCGTGCCGCTGGAGCTACTTCGAGCCGACTACGACCGGCGCGCCGACGTGCGCACCGAGACAGATCGCCTGGCTCGCCGCTTCAAGGTGAGCACGCTAGTGATCCTGCGCCGGATCCACGACGCAGGCGGGCTCACGCGTGCGCAACTCTGGGAGGCGTACGAGGCCGAGCTGAAGAGGCTGCGCGCAATCCCGAAGGGGAGCGGAGGTGACTTCTATCTCACGCTGGGCGCCCGGGCGAGTAGGAGGTTCGCTCGTGCGCTCGTGGTCAGCACTCTGGAGGGCCGGTCATCTTTTACGGAAGCGTTCCGCCTCCTCGGATTTAAGAAGATGGCGACATTCCGCGATCTCGGGCACAGCCTCGGAGTAGCCTTCTGATGGCCTACCTCCTTGATGCCGACGTCTTCATCCGGGCAAAGAACCTGCACTATGGACTCGACTTCTGTCCGGCGTTCTGGGAATGGCTCGTGCACACCAACTCGCCCGGTACGGTGTTCAGCATCGAAAAGGTGAGTGACGAACTGCAGGCCGTGGGGGATGAACTGTCCGTATGGGCTGACGCAAGGGGCCCCGGCTTCTTTCTCCGCCCGGACGCTGCCGTTTTCCCGTCGCTTGCTACCATCAGCGCCTGGGCTGGCGGCCATCACTACGAGCCTTCGGCGGTGAGTACGTTTCTTCAGGTGGCCGATTACTATCTGGTTGCTCAGGCTCATGCAGGGAAGCATACGGTCGTTACACACGAGATTCCCTCTGCCTCGACGCGCAAAATCAAGATCCCTGACGCGTGCATCGGGCTCGGCGTCAAGTGCATGACGCCGTTTGAGATGCTACGGCGCGAGCGAGCGCGGTTCGTGCTGGGGCCGAAAGCATGAGCCGAATCAACGAGGCCGCTTCGAGACTGTTATCGAAGCACATTTCCTCGAGCACGGCTGCGCGATCGTCACCCGCGAGACCTTCAACCGCGAGCGAGCGATGTTCCCGGATGGGAGCGGCTGTACGTGTTTTTCCGACACCTCGATAATGATCTGCCGCGTGAGCAGGGCTTTCAGGAGCTTGTAGCGAAAGCGCATCAGGACTACTCTCTTTTCATCGACGGGATTAAGGAAACCGTTCTGGGGAGGTGGTAAAATGGCATTCACGAGGATCCTATGAAGATCACATTGGAGATCAGTGGCACTCGGGAGGAACAACTCTCCGAAGTGGCAAGAAGGTTAAATGTGCGGCCGGAAGAGCTTGCACTGGCAGCGGTCACTGACCTTTTGTCGCGAGCTGATTCTGACTTTAGCGAGGCGGCAAAGCGGGTTTTGGAAAAGAACCTGGAACTTTACCGCCGCCTTAGCTGAGTGCGCTACTTAACATTTCCCGAGGTGCTTGAACTGCATCGCATAGTAATCCGGCAAACGAGCGGTTCGACAGGCGTCCGGGACCTTTGGGCGCTGCAGTCGGCCATAGCCCAGCCTCGAATGGCCTTCGCAGGACAGGATCTCTATGCGAGTCTGGAGGCGAAGTCGACTGCGCTTTGTTTCTCGCTGGTCTCGAATCACCCTTTCCTGGACGGTAACAAGCGAGTCGGACATGCTGCGGTGGAGACCTCTCTGATACTTAACGGATTTGAACTCAACTCGAGTGTTGAAGAAGCAGAACGGATAATACTGGCGTTGGCCTCGGGCGAACTTGCCCGTGACCAACTGTTGAATTGGGTCACGACCCACATCAAACCATTGTCCAAAACCTGACTTCGCTGCGCAGCGGACGGCAGGATTTTTGCGGTACACGGTCACGGATTGGTTTGCACGACGTTACCGTGAACCGAAGATCGCTCCGATTCGTTATCACGCACCTAGAGTGCTTCAATTTCTATCCGCGACCATAACGGAGGAAGCAACTGATGCGGCCCTCCCAAATCAGCGGCGGACGAGCCAAAAGCTATCTCGGGAATCAACAAGCGCACTATTGACGCAAGAGTTGCAGTAATTAGAAGTCAATCTCCCCATGGAATCCAGTTGATTTCGCGCTTCTCGGGCATTTGCAGTTCGCGCTGGATCCGAATTACAAGCATGTTGACACCTAATCCCGAGAGATACCCTCTACTGGAGCGGGCATGACACGTTTCTTCCTGGATTCCATTGCGATATATCACATCTGCAGATCGTCAAGGAACTCCGATGCCGGATTGACGCTCGTTACCAATAAATGATCCCGCGCACGGGTGCACGCTACGTAAAGGAGGTGGCGTTCCGTGTTGTAGACTTCTTCCAGATCCGTGTCGTCGGCCACCGTCTCAATCCGCTCCTGCAAAGGGATGACTTCATCATCACAAGCCATTACTACAACGGTCCGGAACTCCAGACCTTTAACGAGATGCATAGTGCCGATCGAAACGTGGCCGCTGGACGTTTCAACCTTCTCGTCGAGCACCTTGAATGGGAGCCCGGCATCCTTGACGGCTGCACGAGCCCGATCCAGTTCCGACGCAGAACGGACGAAAACACCGATTTCGTGAGGTATCGCTCCTTCCTTGCGGCGTTCCGAGAGCCACGTGCCGACTGTCTTGATTTCCTCTGCCTGGCTGTCCAAGATCCGAATGGTCGGTGACGGCCCATTGAACAACGAAATCGTACCGCCCCGTTCCTCCCTATTGCCGTCGACATCGGACAATTCTGGTCCCAACAAACGGTCGGCCTGCATTCGGATCTGATGTGAGGTCCGGTAATTGATGTGCAGGGTGCGCGCCCGCCCGCGAATGTCCACGCCGAGCGCTTTCCAAGAGAAGGGTTGCTGGAAGATCCGCTGCCCCAAGTCGCCCGCAAAGAAAAGGCCGTTCGGCCGTTCCGCGCCGAGCGCAGCAAGGAACCGCAACTGAGCGACACTCACGTCCTGTGCTTCATCTATGACGGCAAATTCAAAAGGTGGATGCCTGCTCCCAGCGAGCTTAGAAGCCAGCCGGCTGAACATTCCCGCGTAGGTGACAGAGTCCCGAGTCTTCAGCCTGGACCGGACACGATCAAAAATCGACCAAAGCGCAACGCGCTGCGGTTCTGCTAAACGGGTTTTTCTGCCCAAACGTCTGACATCTCGATAGGCCTCCCAGGCTTCCAATTGCCACGCGTCAACAACCTGCTCCCATTCCGTCAGCAAGAAATGCTGACTGAATTTTTGGCCATCGACTTCGTTGGCCGATTCTTTCAGATGCTGCCGAACCACATCGCGGGACGGGATTTGCGGGCGACCGAAGTGCAATTCATAGAGTCGACGGCCAAGCGCATTGATAGCATGAACTTCCAGGCGTTCCCCCATTCGCGGCTCGTTGCCGATCAAACGCTTGAGTTTGGTTCTCAGTGCATTCGCCAAGGTGTCGGAAAACGTGGTGAGCAAAACCCTGGCATCAGGGTGCGCGCGGGCCAGAAATACGGCCCTATGAAGCGCAACGATCGTCTTCCCGGTGCCCGCCGAACCCGAAACGCGCGCGGGGCCGCTGTATTCCCGTTCCACTAATTGACGCTGCATTGGATGCAGGAAGACAGTCCATTTCTCCCAGGGATAATCGAGGGCGCGTTCCAGTTCTTCGACGTTGTTCATCGTCCGGAACCTGCGCTGTGCATCCGGGTGGGCGAAGGGATCTGTCCCGGTTGCCACGGGCTGAGCGATTTGCGGCCTCCCACCAGTGGCCAGTTCCAATAATGCCTCGGCGGCCTCGCTCGGAAGATGATCCGCCAATGCCAGCACGCTGTTCTCATCGGCTTTGCGTACTTCGGTGAACCACTCGACCGGCACACCGTAGCTGAGCAGATCATCATCAGAGATATCGGCGAACAAGCGCGGTTTGGATGGAGCCGGCTGTTCAGCCTCGACGTATTTGGGGATGATGATTTCCTGTACCGTCTCCCGCACCTCAACCAACTGAGCAGCCCCGGTTTTCGGGTGTGTTTCAAGCTTGCGACGCTCGGCCCATCGGTAGGCGTTGTCGTGGTGATCCACATAGCACAGCATCAGGCTTGATTCGGTCTTGTGTACGATCAGGCGGATGTTGCTGTTGACACGTACCGACCAGAAGTTCGCATCTTTCGCCTTTTCGAGCTTGTGCAACTTCATCCCAGGGTTGGCCGGATTGACTTGCAGGTCAAAAGCCGTGGTTTTTACGGCCTTCTGCGCGTCGTTGGTCAGGCGCCCGAGGCTGTCGGTGAAGGTGTCTGCGATTCGGAATTGCAATATTGTCTCATCCACTTGGGTGATAGCAATGACTCCTCGCGACCAGAGCTCGATGCGGATCGAAAGGCCAAAATTCTACCCGCAAGTCAGTTCTGACCTTTTCGTTCGGTTCAGATCGCCCTGCCATTCACGCCATGGTCAATCTCGATGTGGAATCCTGTTCGTCAAACACACACCTCAAAGGCAATCTCAGGATTCTGCTTCGTACCACGATCAGTAAACGCGGTAATCCCGCCATCGGCCGAGATCTTCACTGCAAGTCCAAGGCGCGACAGAGCCTTCGCAGCGGCGCGCCGGCCGCCACCCTCACTGCCACCAGGAACACGCACAATGGCACCAACGGCAATCACCACGCCTGCTCCGTTCAATACGATAGCACCGTCCATCGCTGCCATCTCCTCGCGTACCGGACGCGGAATCTTCTCGAATGGCTGGCCGATGAGATGATTTAATAGGGCCGACTTCGCTGTTTTTCCCAGCGACAGCAAATCAGCGCTGTTCAGAAAGTCCGAAGCCCGAATTGCGTTGTCGCCATTCGCGATCGCAATGCAGCCGCCTGTTCGGGCGAACGAGATATCAAGGCAGCTTGCGTATACAGCTCGCACCAGGCGCCTCTGTTTCTGAAAGCTGCCCATTCGAGCAATCATCGCGCTGTGCGCAAAATGAAACCAGGTGCCACGTCGGAAAGCGAACTTGAGTCGCATGCCCTTGAATACGAGAATCTCACCGTGTCGGTTGAGTGCGAGTGCCACCCTTCCAGCCTTCGCCCACTTGGCGAGTGGCAGGTAACGACTCGGCGTAAACGATGGTTCAGAAATGCGCGCGTCACGGCTCGATGGTTCACTTAACGCCAAATGCTCGACAACATGTCCGGACGGTGACAACACAAGAAGTGTATCCATGCCGTTGCTCAGCACTTTCGCATAGTCATGATCGACAATTTGGTTTAGATGAACATTGGAAATACGCGAGGGCTCTGGGGCGGAATCCACGCCTATTGCTACGGAGATTCGAGCGCCCTCGTACGTCTGCGATGACCATCTTTGTAGAGCCGTGATGATGGCGGGCAACAGCTCGTCGTCCATTAACCTATGCTGCACAGACCAAGCAACGACATCCTGCGGACACTTGGCGATCAGGTAGCGAAAAAAAGGCTGACGTGAAGCGACCAGCTTCTCGCCAAAGGAACGCGTGAACAGCTCGATGATCTGTACGTCGTCGGATTCGAAAGGATGTGTCCTTCGCAAGCGGAAGCAGTTTTGCCACTTTCGATCCGGTCTAACTAAGAGATTGCCAGGACCTTCCAACACAACCATCTCTTCGGTGATGTCGCAGGAAACGGGAGAGGGTTCCAACTCGGAGCCTGGAAACATTGGCACCAAATGGCTGGAGAGTATCTCGTAGTACTCGGTGGCTGCGAGAAGAGCACCCTGCATGATCGATGACCTCGCTGCTATATAATTATCCAGCGTCGATTCTTGATCGGCGCTTCAGCCAAATTGTTCAGTATCCAATCACAATGACGATAGGGCTCCGATGATGGTCGATAAACCCAATAATCAAATGCATTGTAGCCCGCCCGTCGCATGCGCAGAATAGCTGGACGCGGGGGTTTGGCGTCACCAATCTCGATTGTCAGGATGTGGTGATGCCTGATTACCTTACGCTGTTCTGGATCCGAGGGTACTTTCATATTCTGGAGCCGAAATGTCGGCCGAACGTTGGCGCCCACTCGCACCCCAAAGAACTGTTCCCAAACTCCTGCGGGGGGTTGCACCTGAGACTCACGGCCAGGACCTTGCTCCTTCGTGAGATCCATAATGAGTTCCCTTGCTTGCATCGATCCATCCTACTTAGCGTCAGAGATGTTCGTCAAATCGATCCGTAAAGCCGAACTAAAACCGAACCAACAAAAACGGTTTCTGATCACCGCACTCGAAATACCTTCATCACCTCGTCCCCGAGGTGGTTGATCACCTTCACCGCGATCCGGCCTGACTTCGGCTTGTCGAATGGGCGTGAGGTGTCACTGTGCAGCGTTTCCCATGCCTCCTCATTGATCTCGGCCCTGAGTGTGTTCTTGAGAGCCTTGTACGGGTCGTTCGCGCCGAGGAAGTAGGCATGGCGGACGAAGAAGCTCTCCTCGTTGTAGTCGGTGTCGATGAACCAGCAGGCGATGCCGTCAGCGCCGTCGCTGTGGACTTCGCCTGTGTTAGGGTGGAACACGTCCACTCCGTTGACCTTGACCAGCACTTTCCCACCTTCCGCATCGAGGATATCGATGTCGGGCTCTCCAAAGATGACGAAGAGATTGCCGCTGCCTGTGTTCTTAAGTTCCTCGGCCATATGTAGGTCAGCGTTCATCCTCGCCTTAAGTACGGGGATCCGGCCGAGTTTGCGGAACTCAGTGGCGTGGGCCTCGTAGTTGAAGGCGCAGGCGATGAGCACGTCGAAGTCAGCATCCCCCGCCTCGCGGGCGGCGGCTACCAGATCGGGGCGGGTGACGGTTCCGAACTCTGGGCCGATGAAGATGGCGGCACGTTTTTCGATTCCCGATTCTCCGTTCCCCTCGACGTAGCGGCCTTCGGCGCAAACGAAATAGCCAGGCCAGGGCGTGAGCGCGGTGAAGGTGATACGGTCTTCCTTGTGCGCCTGCTGAACACCGGCGTTCTTGAGGTTCTCCAAGATCATCTGGGGAAAGGTCTGCTTCTCTACGTACTTAATGCCGGGTTCAGCGAGGCTGTCGATCAACTCGTCATCCTCATCGACACCCATCACTCGGTGCGGCGAGAGGCTTTCGACTGTAAACGGCCCGGCCACTCGCACTATCTTCCTGTCTTCATAGGGCTTGTCGTAGAGCATTTCGGGCTCGGCCTTGGCAGCGATCGAGGCGTCAATCTCCTTCTGCCGCGCGATGCGCGCCCGCCACCATTCGGCGTGCAATTTCTTGATTAGTTCTGGCCACTTAGCGTCCGCCTCACGCGGGATTTCCCATTCCCTCCAGGTTGTCTTCAGCGTTGCGTTCAATGACTCGCGTAACGGTTCCAGCACCTCGCGCCACTTGTCCCAGATGACGTCTATCTCGACATTGTTGGCGATGGACGCAGAAGTCGTATTGAGAGCTCGCTCGTAAACGAAACCGTGACGGATGTTGTGGTGCACCGACTCAGTGGATGGCGCAGTGTGGGTTACTTCGCCTTCCTTGATCTGACCTTCGCGCGAGTCGGCAAGCACGTAGTACGGAAAGCGCGCACCCATGAGGCGCGCTCGGGCCAGCGCCAATGCAACTCGCGACGTGTCGATGGTGATCCAGCGCCGTCCCCATTGCTCGGCCACGGTGGCAGTCGTGCCGGACCCGCAAGTTGGGTCGAGCACGATGTCTCCGGGGTCGGTCGCCATCAGGATGCACCGCTCCACAACTCGTTCGTTCGTCTGAACCACATATACCTGATTCGGCGCA
>DASYSA010000395.1:0-5286 GCA_036003885.1 Blastocatellia bacterium
ACTGCTGCACATCGCGGCCGGCGACAGGATTATACGAGGTGTGATTCTCGAGCACCGTGTTATTTTCAGACTTCCGAGAACGACACTCTGAAGGTCCTGTCGCTCGTATATCTGCTAATCGGACAGGTGCCTCTCAGCATCGTCCACCATGAATTGATCTTCGTGCGGGTCCACGGTTGGGGTTTTACCACCATTTCTTAGTCCAGGGTTCAAAGAAACCCGATTTGGCGGCCAAGCACAGACTTATGGGAGGATAGCAAACCATCCAATACTCGTGAGATCGCATTAAAAGCACTTTGACGCTCAATTATCCAAAATGGGGGGCCGACATGAGACCTTTCCTTCTACTCGCTTTTCTCCCATCGGGGCGAACCAGCAGCGCGAGTGAGTTATGGTCGTCGTAGGCTCCGCCCGCGTCCAGGAGTCTGTCGTGCAATTGGAAGAGCTTCTTGCTCCCTGCGCCAATATCTCTGGTTGAGACTATTGACGTACTTGAGCGGCTCGATTGAGATGACCCTCCCGATGCCTCCAGTCTTCGTATCTGTAAGTTTCACCCGCGTTGCCTGCGGCCTGCCCTTCCTTTTTTCGCTGCGCCTGTGTAAGAGCGCGAACAGCGCCAGAGCTGCACCCATCGTAAGGGAGCGCTCAGCGGTCAAAAAACAAGCAGGTCAGGAAAAAAGAAGGCGCTGAATCCAGCAACCGATTCAGCGCCAATCAACTGCCATCCCTTGTCCTGGTGTTGCCTGTCTCTGACTTAGCTTCGACCCCGCAATTTCGAGCGTTTCCGCTGATGACCGGGTTGGGTTATTGGTGATAGTGCTCAGCGACGATTTTGGCCACGTTCATGATCGCCTGTATGGCGCCGCCCTCCGCCGTCGTCACCTGCAGCGGTTCGTCAGGGTCGTCGGAGACGTAGTCCATAAAGACGGCCATCAACACTTCCTGCCCGTCGGGGAATTCCAGCCGGGCGGCGTCGGCGTTGACGTGGCGCGAATCAACGCCCGGGTCGCCCAGGCTGCCGGGTTTGTTGTAGACATTGATACGCGGCGAGAACATCGGCGTCACTTGCGCGGCAATGTAGTTCTTGTCGTTTGGGAAGGTGTCTCCGTCCAACCGCAAAGTCTCCCAGAAGCGGGCTTCGCCGTCGTCGCTCAGCACGTTGTCCTGAAGCACGCGGCGTAGTAGCTTGACCATCTCGTTCGGCGTCGAAAGATTCTCCCAGCCCGCGGCGCGGTCGGCGCCGGCGCTGGCGAGGCCGTGGGCGCTGGGGCCGCCGAGCATATAGCGATGGATGCGCGTCACGTCCAGGCCGAGGTCTTCAAGATGCTGGTTGATCGTGTCGCGGGTCAGGCGCGCGATCAGCACGTTGGTCGCCCAGTTGTCGCTGCAACTGATCATGTAAGCCGCGAGTTGATCCACTCTGTAGTCGGTGTTCGGCTGCATGTTGCCGCACCCCGGATTGCCAGTGGAGAGGTTGGAGTTGACATACTCGGTCCACACGATGTTGCCGGGGTTCTGGTCGATCTCGCGCAGCAGCGCGTAGAGAATGCCGATCTTGCTGGTGCTGGCGATGGCGAAGGTCTGATTGCCATGGATCGAGTACGACTCGCCTGTCGTCAGGTTCATCACCGCCGCTCCGCCCAGTGCCGGGGCGCCGTCCACTTCCTTGCGCAGCTGCAAGCCCAACGGCGAACTGTCATCGACATTCACCGCGCCATCGAAGTACCAGATGCCGCCTAAGCGGACGCCATCGGGCGTCAACGAGGCGTAGAAGTTGTCAATGTTGTAGCCGTCGTTCCAGTAGTTGTTGTAGTACCGTTGAAAGACGACTGCTTCGCGGTCCGTGCGCACGCGGACGGACGTGTTCGTAGGTTTCCAGATGCCCGAGAAGTAGACCGTACCGCCTTGCGTGTGCGAGTGGACGTGGATCGGCTTGACGCCAGCCGCCAGGTATTCGTCAACATAATCCTGGTACTGCGCCTGAGTCATCTTGCTGTGCCACACGTAACTGGCGCCGGGCAGATAGTGCCAGACCGAGACGAATCGCGATACACCACCGGAGGTGTAGCCTTCGATCCGATGCGGGTGCCATCCGTTCTGCCCAATAGTGTCGTGCAGCGCCTGCATCTGCGCCATCGTTTGATCTGTGTAAAGCAGGTAGCTGGCGATGCCAGTGTTCTTGTGCCAGATGCCCGCGAAGCGCACGCCGTACTCGGTTTGATAACCGCTCACGTCCACCATCGTGTAGCCCTGATCCCTGAACGTGGCGTTGAAGTTGGCGATCTCGGCCTGCGTGCGATTGGACCGCAACTGCCAGAGCGTCCCCTTCGTGTTCGTGACCCAACGCGTGAAGTAGCGCGGCGGGCCGCCATTCACCTCCTGATAGCCGGTTAGCCGCACCGGCAAGTAGCCGTTCTGTCCATAGCCGTTAACGAACTCGTTTTGTAACGCCGTCTGCGTGACGCCGGACCGCACGATGCCTTCCTCTTCGGCCCGCGCAGTCGCCGGCGCCAGCCAGAGCAGACCGAAGAAAGCCGTGAACAAAAATCGTTTCAGATACTTGTCTCTCATGACTGTTTCTCCTCTTTACGTTATTGCCGTTTCCAAAATCAGGTCGCATCATTGCGATGGCCGGATGTTAATCTGAGTGGGTGGGGATGGCAGCGAGAGACTTCACAATCACGCTGTGAGATTGTTCACAGCGATTCGCCCAAGCTCGAGGGTGCTGAAAAGCAAAAGGCCGGATTTGACTCCGGCCTTTTCACATCCGGTACCAAATCAGCTACGGAAGCCCATCAGTCGGTTATCGTTCCGAACGATTGCGTCTGACTCCCCAGGTTGATCAGTTGTAGTCGTTCTGGAAGACGCTGCAACGGTCAATGTAGACGGAGATCGCAGTAGTGCCTGGACGGCTGCCGTAGATGCCGGCGAAGAACCCCGTAACAAGCACGTCACGGATGAAGACTTTGTTGGCGCGCGTGAAACGTCAATGCCTACGTTCACTCCACCATCGAGTCGCCCGATTGAAAGGTCGCTGATGGGGTTGACCAAAAACAGAGCAAACCATCCAATACTCGTGAGATCGCATCAAAAGCACTTTCACGCTCAATTATCCAAAATGGGGGACCGATATGAGACCTTTCCTTCTACTCGCTTTTCTCTGCTGTTCTCTAACTATTCATGCACAAACGAAGACACCCGAGAATACCGGGGCTGTCATAGTTGCTGATTCGTATTACTGGACGGGGCCTGAAGGTAATATCGGGATTGAGATCGTTGGTAAATTTCAGTCGGAAGAGGACCTCTTCGACACGCTCAACTTACGGAAAATAATCGGCACGTTCAAAGCTAAAAGATATCCATTCAACCCAACCAACTGGAGACTGAGGGATATCCTGGTAACGCTGGATTTGAATGGGACTGGAAATGTAGCGAAGTGGCGCGTTTGTGGCCCCACACCGTTGTTGATGGATTATCTTGAGGAATTGAAACAGCGTGCCGAAGAGAAGTTGGTATTTTACGATTTCGGCTGGACCTGGGTGGATTTCAAGCCGACAGCTAATTGAGAGAGTGCTGAGTTCTGAGTGCTGAGTCCTGAGTGCTAGTGATCATCGAAGTATGTGACACCCTCGCGGAGTCAGCACTCAGGACTCAGGACTCAGCACTCAGAACTCTTTGATCGTCCCGACCACATCCAGATCGTAGTTTGTATAAGCCGCATACTTGCCTCGCAGCCAGATCAGCGCCGTGTGTTTGCCGTCCCACTTCGGCACATTTGGCCGAATGTTGTCGACAGCGGAGTTACTGGTCACTGCAGTCCAGCTCCAACTCTTGCCGCCATCTCTCGTGGCGCCTTTGAAGATTTCGTAGTGGCGTAGACTGTCGGACCGGCTGATGAGCGGCTTGCCCGAGGCGGGATCGGCATTCGTGGATATGTAGACCACGTTCGGGTCGGCGGGATCGAGTGCGATGTTTCCTGTGTAGTCGTCTTCGCCGGCGTAAAGCCTGCTTCCCGCGTAAGCGATCTCGTAATCAACCCACGCTCTGCCCGTCCATCTCGCGTAACGATATCGATGATCCTCTCCCCCACTGCGCGGCGGAAGCCCTGCCGAATCCTTCTGCACCGAATACGCCACATAAGGCCGCCGGGAAGCGTCGAGATGAACATCGCTCACCCACGCAACGTTATCAGGATCGCCCTGGAAGATACGGGTTCCTTCTGTCGGATCTTTCAAGCCCTCAGCCAGGCTCCGGATGACCGTGCCATCCGAGCGATGCAGTCTGCCGTCTCTATAAAAGACGTGGTACGTGCTGTTGTCGAAATTGCGAGGGTGGCCCTCGGTGTAGAAGATGTGAATGGTGTCAATGCCATCTGAAGCGTATTTCACGTACGGCCGATGACGGAACCTGTCAGGAACCTCAATGAAGATGTTGCCTGCAATCCATGTCTCTCCCCAATCGTCGGAATAGGCGTAAGAAGGCTTGAAGCTGTCGTTGAAGCCCCGATAGAAATTGTAGACTCGCCCTCTGCCTTTGTTTTCTTTGCTGAGGTAATGAAGGTTCGAGTATGTGATGCGCGAGCTTTCACTGGGTGTGAAGGCTCTCTCCGGCTGCCATGTTGTGGGATCGTGAGGTCTGGTCGAGATGCGGTAGTAGAATCTGTTCTCCGGTCCGTGCATCGAGTAGACTGCCAGCAATCGGCCATCGGGGCGAACCAGCAGCGCGGGTGAGTTATGGTCGTCGTACGCTCCGCCCGCATCCAGGAGTCTGTCGTGCAATTGGAAGACTTTCTTGCTACCTGCGCCGATATCGTAAGTCATCACCTCGATATCGCCTTTGCGCTTCTCGTCATCTGTCCCGGCGGCTACCGAGCCAATGATCAGCTTGCCGCGGTCAACAATCGCCCGCTCATCCTGAAACCACGACCAGGCGCCATCATCATTGAAGGTGACTATGCGATTAGTTGCTCTCGTATGAGAGTCTGGTGTCTGTGAAGGGGATTGGAAGTAGCCGATCAAGATCAGCGGAAGAAGCAGCGACAGTCTACGTCCTGGGTACGCAGGCTTCCAGCCTGCTGGCATAGGCCTTCGACAGCAGACCCTGAAACGGAATTTCATCTTAGCTTCCAGATTGGTCCACAGCGCTCCAGATCACGCGCCTCGTACTCGGGGTAAGTCCTGAGGCCGGCGATCATGAATGGCCTCCCTTTCTCTTCCGCTTGGTTGGCTCGCCGTCAGTCGCCCCCCTCGCGTTCAGCTCATAAAACTCATGCAGCTTGCCTGGATA
>DASYSA010000396.1:0-18795 GCA_036003885.1 Blastocatellia bacterium
TTCTTGCCTTTGATTCGCGGTCCGGTGACCTCCTTGATAACGAAAGCGGGTGGGGCGGCAACTGTCGGCTCGAACACTCCGTTCGCCGAGATCAAATTCTTGAGCATGGGCAGGGCGGCCACTCGCCCGGCGAGTCCTTCGCGCGCCAGCATCTTACGCGCCCATATCAGATCGTATCGCCCAAGGTTAATCACATCGACCGGCCAGCGGCTGTAGGCCCGAGCGACCTGCTCGTTCTGCAACATAGTGTAGTCGGCATAGCCGCTGCTGTCGTAGAGGAAGTGGCCGGCCTCGAGCTGAATCACCGGAGTCGCGGTGAACTTCTTCCTGAAAGCTTCGACATAGCCCACGCGCCGCGCCAGACCGCCTCGAGGATGATTGCAGTCGCACATCTCCAGGTTTCCACGGAGGTTCGCTCCAAACAGAATAGCCAACGCCGCTCCGTCGTCTTCACCCAATCTCTCATCGAACGTCGCGGGCACGGTCGCCCCCGGAGCCGGAGTCTGCGTGAGCACCGATGCGCACAAAAGCGTGATCCCGAGAGCGGCGTAAATTGTCTTCTTCAGCACTTGGATTCCTCGACTGATAGTTGTCTACAGCACCTTTTTATCACGACCGCAATGCAGCGCGAAAGGCGTTCGATCTTCAACTCTTGGCTTCAGCTTCCGAAAACCCGACTCGTTACTTTGCGATCGACTTCAGCAAAGCTATTATGATTGATCCCTCAGGGGTGCAGTGACGCGGTCAGCACGCTTGTCGGTTTTAAAGTTGCTCTTCATCACGACTTCTCAACAGGAGGCAAGCCAACGTTGAGCTCGAACACCTCGGCAACCTCGGCAACCTCGGCATCCTCGCCGACCTACGCATACAATCTGAAAGCAGTAATCGCAGCGTCTTCCGCCGGAACGATGATAGAGTGGTACGACTTCTATCTCTACGGCACACTGGCGGTCTTTTTCTCACGGCTTTTTTTCCCGACCGGCAACCCAACGACTGGATTTCTCGCAAGCCTGGCCACCTTCGGCGCGGGCTTCGCAGTCAGACCCTTCGGTGCTGTCTTCTTCGGAAGAGTTGGCGACCTTGTAGGACGCAAATACGCCTTCCTGGTGACGCTCACCATAATGGGAGCGTCCACATTTGGCGTGGGCCTGCTCCCGACATATGAAACAATCGGAATCGCTGCGCCGATCATACTAGTCCTGCTGAGACTGCTGCAGGGTCTGGCGCTCGGCGGTGAGTACGGAGGGGCCGCAACCTACGTAGCCGAACACGCTCCGGATCACAGAAGAGGTTATTACACCAGCTTCATCCAGACGACAGCTACGCTGGGCTTCTTCCTGGCGCTGGGCGTCGTGCTGATTACCAGGCTATCGCTGGGTGATGCCGCATTCACGCAGTGGGGTTGGCGAATCCCCTTCCTGATCTCAGCCATCTTGCTGGGCCTGTCGTTCTACATTCGAATACGGCTCAAAGAATCTCCCTTGTTTGCCAGACTGAAGGAGCAGGGCAAATCCTCGACAACCCCCATCAAAGACAGCCTGGGAAGCGGCAAGAACTGGCGGTTGATCCTGCTCGCTCTGTTTGGCGCGACCGCAGGTCAGGCCGTAGTCTGGTACACCGGCCAATTCTACGCATTGTACTTCCTGCAGACGGCGCTTCGGATTGACTACGCGACCGCCTACATCATCGTCGCGATAGCCCTTGCCCTTGGCACGCCCTTCTTCCTGGTCTTCGGGTCGTTGTCGGACCGAGTGGGCAGAAAGAAGATAATGATGGCGGGCTGCCTGATCGCTGCAATCACCTACGTGCCGATCTACATCGCGATGAATGCGTTCAAAACGAATGTCGTCGTTCTGACTGTTTTAGTGCTGATCCAGGTCGTCTATGTAACTATGGTTTACGGCCCAATAGCGGCGTTTCTAGTCGAGCTCTTTCCAGCCAGGATCAGATATACATCGATGTCTCTGCCGTACCATCTCGGCAACGGAGAGTTTGGCGGCTTCCTGCCTCTGATCGCATCAGCGATCGTGGCGGGGACCGGCAACATTTATGCCGGCCTCGCTTATCCGATATTGATTGCGTTGATGACTTTTGTAATTGGAGTCATCTACCTGCCCGAGACAAACCACGTCAGAATCTGGGACGAAGTCGAGGGCGAGGCGCCCATGGGAATTGGTCAACCAGCTCTCGAAGAGCGAGGTCGGGGCCTCGAGGATCTCATTTCGAAGTCGGACTAGCCGCGAGGCTATGCTCTTGATTCCTTCGCTCCACGTGCTCGGAGAGCGCCCATCTCATTTACCTCATCACTTCAGTGAGATGGGGTGTTAATGAGATAACGATGTCCTGGCCTTTGAGTTCCAATTCTAAATTGCATCCCCGCTTGCCACCCGGAGGCGGTTCAATTAGCATACTCGAGTCTCAAGTTACGGTTGTCGCTCACCAAATCACGCTGTCTTGGAGAATCGTCGATGAACGTCTTGCTGCTCTCGATGCCCGATTCATTCGAGCACATGCCTTCGATTGTCATTCGAATGCCCAACGGCGCGCTTTCGTCGATAGCGGGAAACATCGATCCGCATCACAAGGTCGCAGTGGGAGATCTGATCCTCGTCCAACAGAGCGTTCGTGAAACCGTCGAGCGGCTGGTGCATGAGATGCAGCCCGACGTAGTCGGACTATCGGTGATGACCTTCCAGCGCAGGACAGCGCGAAAGATCATAGACCTGATCCATTCGCTCAAGCCCGGCGTAAGAGTCGCAGTTGGAGGCTACGATCCGAGCCTCGCACCGGAGGAGTACACGAACGGTTCAACGGGACTGGTGGATTTCATCGTGCGCGGCGAGGGCGAGATTACGTTTCGGGAGATGCTGCGGGCGATCGAGAACGAGACGGGGTTCGATCACATCGGCGGCCTCTCGTACCGGAGCGGAGACCGCTTTTATCACAACCCGGACCGGGGGGTGAACAGCCTGGAAGGCGGCGAGATCAAGCCGCCCAACCGCGGCGCTCGCGCCCTCGCTGGATACACAATGCTTGGGCGGCAGGTCGACGTGATCGAAACTTCCCGAGGCTGCACGTTCGATTGCAGCTTCTGCTCGATCATCGAAATGCGCGGCCGCAACTTTCATACCTACTCATTCGACCGGGTCATCAGCGATATCCGCGACGCCCGCGACCACGGTGCGCGAGCCCTTTTTATCGTCGACGACAACATTTCGCTCAACGTTCGCCGCTTCGAAGCCCTGTGTCAGGCGATCATAGATGCGGGACTGAACGACATCGACTATCTGGTACAGGCGATGACGTCATCGATTGCCAATCACGGAGACACCCTTGCGCCACTAATGCACAAGGCTGGGTTCCGATACGTATTTCTGGGCATCGAGAACATTCTGGAGGACGATCTCGAGTTTCTGCGTGCGAGTTCGAAGAACATCAAGCGGGAGAACGGGCAGAAAGCGGGCAACGCGACGATGAAGGCCATCGAATACATCCACCGAAACAAGATGTATGTGGTCGGGGGCTTGATCGTCGGCAACCCTGACGACACGAAAGAGTCTGTGGAAGCCAATCTGGAGTTTGCCAGCCAGTACATCGACTGGCCCTATATACAGCATCCGACGCCGTATCCTCGCACGCCTATGACCAAGGACTTTCGCGATCGCGGGCTGATAATCAACGAGGATATGTCTGAGTATGACGGTACAACCGCAGTGGTGCGAACCGAGCATCTCTCGGCGGAAGAGATCGAATTCATGAGGTGGAAAGCCGAGCGCTGGATGAAGCTGCGTCACATGCCGGTCGCGCTGGCGCACGACCCTCTGTTCGTTTTGCGTTCTGCGCCGAAGATGTTCAAGCACACGTTTCGAGGCAGCAGCATAAGATCGCTGTTAGGCCTCGAGGACGAACACGAGGCCTTCAAGCGTTACCGCGAGATCAGGAAAGCCGAGCGCGTCTACATCTAATATGCGTGATGCCACAGGAACAACTGACCACTTTCCACGCATCACGGATCACGCATCACCTCTCTGCCACAGGTCTATGCTCTCACCGATTCCTCGTTCGCTCGCCAGATTGTAAAGCCTCAGCGCAGTAGCTATGTCCTCCAGGGCGATGCCGTTGGATTTGAATATTGTGATTTCGTCCTCGCTGGTGCGGCCGGGCGCGCGGCCCGCAATGATCTGACCAAGCTCGGTCACCGACTCCCACCAGATCACTCCCCGCTCGATTGCAGGCAAAAGATCGCCCGCTTCAAGCTTGGATTGCTCTATCGAGTCCACCGCAATAATTGAGGCTCGTCGAATAGTTTCGACGTCGATCTCGGCTTTGGATGCGAAGTTCGATCCGGCGGCGTTGATGTGAGTACCGGGCTCCAGCCATTTGCCGTCAAGCACAGGCTCACGGGCGCTGGTAGCAGTAACGATGATCGCCTGGCCACGCGCCGCCTCTTCGGGTGTTTCGGCTGCTGAGACCTGGACGCGAAGCAGCGAGGTCATCTTGCGGGCAAAGGCTTCGCGGCGCTCAGGCTTGCGGCTGTAGGCCTTGATCGATTTGATCGGGCGCGCGGCGCAGACCGCCATGAGCTGGCTTTCGGCTTGCCATCCAGTCCCGTAGATCCCAACTGTGTCGGCCCCTTCGCGAGCCAGGTACCTGGTCGCTACGCCGGAAGCTGCGCCTGTGCGCATCTGGCCGAGTCTGTCCGCCTCTATCATCGCCAGCATATCGCCGCTGTCCGAATCGTAGAGGAGTACGAGGAATCGCGTCCCCTGGCGCGCTGTGGTGTAGACCTTCAAGCCGCAAACTCCCAGGCGTTTGTCACCCGCGGCCATTACATGCAGCAGTGACGTTGGAGACGGCACGCGATAGCGGGGCCGGTTAGTCGCCTGCCCCTGGGCCTGATCGCGTAGAACCTCCTCGACCGCAGCCATCGCCGTTTGAATATCGAGCAGTTCAGTAACGTGGTGCTCTCTGAGTAGTAGAGTCATGTCAGTTTTCAGTTTTTAGTCTTCAGTTTTCAGTCATCAGTTCTGAATGGTATGATGACCCCCGCCGCGAATGTTAGTTCCTTCCAATCAAATCACACATCACGGATCACGGATCACTCTTCATTTCGCCCAGTAGCCCGAGCGCGCCCTAACGCTCGCTCCCTTTGCTTTCCCGCGGACCTCAACTCTTATTGTGCGCCAGCGGCCGTTACGTGCGTCATTGGTCGAATAGTACCCAATCGAATACTGCGCCCGCAGATCGTCCGCCACCTGCTTGTAGACACCAGCCAGGTCCATCAACGAGCGCACCGGATAGACTCGTCCCCCCGCACGCTGGGCCAACTCTCCTTCCTGCCGCCGGGCGAGCTCGAACAGCCCGCGGTTGATCTTCGTCAACAGCTCGGGCGGAAGCACCCTGCGGTCGCGATGCCGGTCAAGCGAATCCATATCGTATGCATCGAAATAGCGATCGACCTGACTCTGCGACAGATTTGCGTAGTCCGGGTCGCTGTTCGGTTTCAGCAACCTGTTCAGCGTCACCGCCTCCGTGTTGAGCTCGAGAAAGTAGACCGACGCATCGGACTTCTCGACCAGCTTCGCGACCTCAGGATATCTGATCTTACTCGATGAATCGACTCCGTCCGAGACGCATATTATGGCCTTTCGCCCTTCGACCGTTTTGAGTGGACTCTCTTCAACGGCAAGAAACAGCGCGTCGTAAAAAGAGGTACCCGTGCTTTCGCCGAAGCGGGAGCCGCCTCCGCCTTCAGGAGTCGCAGCGCTGTCGATCGCTGCCTCGACCTTTGCACGGCCGTCGTTCAAGTCGGCGATCAATTCCACCTCGCCGCTGAACACTATCACGCCCACGCGATCGTCCCTGCGCAGCTCAGCAAGGAAGTTTTTTGCCGCGCGTTTGATCAACACTATTTCGTCGGCAGTCGATCCCGAGATGTCGAGCAACAGCATCAGAGTGAAAGGCTCTTCGCCGGACGCGAAGTGGGAGATCTTCTGTATCACACCGTCTTCATAGACATTGAAGTCATTAGCCTTGAGCGATCTGATCGCGACGCCGTTCGAATCGGTGACCGCTGCCGTGATTGTCACCAGGTCGGCCTTGAGCTTGATCGTCTGGTCTTGATCACGCTGGGGCGGAGGCATTTGTCCGAGCGCGTGACTCCCGGCCAATGGCATCACAAGCAGTAGTAGCAGCTTCGTCCTCGTCATCCTCTGCACTGTAACCTCCAACTATCTCAAACAGGTTTAATCCTAGCTTGCGGGCAGCGCGGTTGCCAGTCGGGGAGTGCTCGGAACTCAGCACTTTTGTTCCGTTCCGCCGTTGTGTTAATCTTTTCACCTTAACAGCGCTCTTCTTTGCACCCCAGAGATTTGGGTTCTTCCCAGGCCAACTTCGGAACTGAGCCTTTTCTCCGCTGCAAAACGACGAGCATGGAAATCACTATCAGCTGTGATCGTGCGGTCCGCATTTCACAGGGGAGAGGTTCCGATGGCGACGGTGAAGGACGGGGATGTCATATCCCTCCATTACACAGGGTCTCTGGACGACGGAACGGTGTTTGACACTTCGGAGCAGGGCTCGCCGCTGAGCTTCACCGTCGGCGCCGGCGAGGTCATCCCTGGTTTCGAGGAGGGCGTCAGGGGGATGGAAATTGGCGAGACGCGCGAGTTCAACATTGCGCCCGAGCAGGCGTACGGCGAATACCACGAAGACCTGGTCAGGGTGGTTCCACGCTCGGCATTTCCGCCTAACATCACGCCTGAGATGGGTCTTGGCTTCGAGCTGGAGCTCCCTTCGGGCCAAACCCTTCCAGTGAGAATCATTGATGTGGAGGGCGATGAGGTGACGCTGGACGCAAATCATTTGCTGGCCGGGGAGACCCTCACATTCAAGATTCGCCTCCTCAGCATCGACATGAGCGCCGGGCCGGCGGCCGCCAGCGGCAGTTAGGAGTGCTGAGTCCTGAGTCCTGAGTGCTGAGTCCTGAGTCCTGAGTCCTGAGTCCTGAGCGCTGAGTCCTGAGTCCTGAGCGCTGAGTCCTGAGTGCTGAGTCCTGAGTGCTGAGTCCTGAGTCCTGAGTGCTGAGTCCTGAGTGCTGAGTCCTGAGCGGCAATCAAACCTGTGACCCAGCACTCAGCACTACTCAGCACTCAGTACTCAGCACTCAGTACTCAGCACTCAGCAATACTCAGCACTCAGCACTTCGAAAAAGGAGACCGGCCGATTGCGGGAGCTGATAAGGATCGGGGTAGACACGGGCGGGACCTTTACCGACTTCGTAGTTGCTCACGGATCGCAACTCCACTCATTCAAGATTCCTTCCACGCCTCATAATCCCG
Source organism: Blastocatellia bacterium (assembly GCA_036003885.1). Lineage (GTDB taxonomy): Bacteria > Acidobacteriota > Blastocatellia > UBA7656 > UBA7656 > DASYSA01. Next base: position 7,341 of record DASYSA010000396.1, read on the forward strand.
CTGAAGCGATCCTCGCAGGCGTAGCTCATGCCATTCGGCTGACCAGAGCGACTCCATCGGAAATCGTACACGGCACTACCGTGGCCACCAATGCGCTGCTCGAACGAAAAGGCGCCCGCACAGCACTCATAACCACCGAAGGCTTCGAGGATGTCATCGAAATAGGCAGGCAGGCGCGACCCGAGATCTACAATCTCATGGTCGTCCGCCCGGCGCCCCTCATTCCTCGCGAGCTCAGATTCGGACTGCGAGAGCGCACCTTGCCGGATGGTTCAGTTCTAATGCCGCTCGATCTCGATGAGCTTGCCGGAGTGATTCCCGAGATAAACAGGCTCGGCGCTGAATCAGTAGCCATCTGTTTCCTTTTCTCGTTTGCCAATTCCCGCCACGAGCGAGCTGTCGCGCGGGCCCTGGGCCACCTCAAAGTTCCGGTCTCCCTCTCGTCGAAAATACTGCCCGAGTATCGCGAGTACGAGCGCACTTCAACCGTGGTTATCAACGCATACCTGGCGCCACTCATGTCTCGCTACCTGCGCTCGCTTGAGCGGGAACTGGCGTCAACGATCAACGGCGCAAGCCGAGTCGCCGCTCAAGGGTTGCCTGCGCACAAGGCGCGCACCGGCCAATCCCTCCCCCTGAGAGTCATGCAATCCAACGGCGGATCCGTGTCAGCGCGAACGGCGGCCTCCGAACCCGTGCGTGCGATCCTCTCTGGTCCCGCGGGCGGCGTTGTAGGCGCGTTGCGCGTGTGCGAACTGGCGGGCATGGCCGACATCATCACATTCGATATGGGTGGGACCTCGACTGACGTCGCGCTCTGCAGAGGCGAAGCTCGCACCACGAATGAGGCTCTGGTAGCCGGTTTGCCGGTCGCCGTTCCGGTAATCGATATTCACACGGTCGGCGCGGGCGGGGGTTCGATTGCGAGAGTCGACGAAGCTGGAGCGCTGAGGGTCGGACCCGAATCCGCCGGCGCCAATCCCGGGCCGGCTTGCTATGGACGCGGTGAACAGGTCACCGTAACCGATGCCAACCTGGTGCTTGGACGCTTCGGCGGCGAGGGATTGCTGGGCGGCGAAATGAAGATTGACGGCCGGCGAGCCACCCACTTCGTCGAGAAACTTGCGGCCGATATGTCGCGGTTCAGCAACCAACGTGTCACAGTGGAAGGAGCAGCGCTTGGCGTCATCCGAGTGGCGAATGCCAACATGGAGCGGGCGCTTCGGGTTGTGTCGGTCGAGCGGGGACAGGATCCCCGGCTGTTCACTCTGGTGAGCTTCGGCGGCGCCGGAGGACTTCACGTATGCGAGCTGGCGGCGCAACTCAGAATTCCGCGTGTGGTGGTGCCCCGGTCGCCGGGCACCCTTTCCGCTCTGGGCGTGCTTTTGGGCGATGTAGTCAGGGACTACTCCCGTACGGTGATGGTCCGGACCGCGAGCATGGACCGGCAAGTTCTCGAGAGCCACTTTGAAAAGCTTGCCCGGCAGGCAACCATCGACCTGGCTAGTGAAGGTTTTAGTGAGGACCGCCTGAAACTTACTCGCGTGGCGGCGATGCGATACGTGGGCCAGTCGTTCGAAATCGACATCGCGTGGGGAAAGCGATTCGAGGAGGCATTCCATTTGGCGCATCGCGAACGTTACGGCTACGCGGACAGCACGCGACCAACTGAGATCGTGTCATTGCGCTTGAGAGCTGCCGGCATCACCTCCAAGCCCCGGATCGGCAAGACAAGGTCACGCGGTCATCGGATACCAAAGCCGATCCGCACTGCGAAGGTCTGCCTCACGGCGCGGCCCACCAGAATTCCGGTCTATTCGCGCGATGAATTGAAGGCCGGGATGAGACTGAACGGCCCGGCGGTCATCATCGAATACAGCTCGACGACGCTGATCCCCCGCGGCCGCCGAGTGGAAACGGACCATTGGTTGAACCTCATCATCACGGGATAGGATCTAGGATTTAGGATTTAGGATCTAAGATAATCTAGGATTTAGGATCTAGGATTTAGGATCTAGGTGGTCTCAAGTGGCAAGACCAGTTTCAGGGCCTGTAACCAATGTCGTGGCACTTCTCGGTGTAACCAATGTCGTGGCACTTGAGACGCGTGTCCTAAATCCTAAATCCTAAATCCTAAATCCTAGATCCTAGATCCTAAATCCTGTATCATCGCGAATATGAAGATTCTGTCGGCGGCGCAGATGCGCGAAGTCGATCGCCTCACCACCGAAGAGTTCGGCATACCCGGCCAGTTGTTGATGGAAGCGGCCGCCGGAAGGACCGTAGAAGCCATCGAGAAAAGGTTCGGCTCCATGACCTCCAGGCGAGTCCTGATCGTCTCAGGCCGCGGTAACAACGGAGGAGACGGAGCAGCGATCGCGCGGCTATTTCTCGCCCGAGGTGCTAACGTAAAACTGCTGCTTATCGGCCGCATCACCGATGCTCGCGGGGAGACGCTGAGCAACCTCGAGATCTTGAAAGCTCTCGCCTCGACAGACAAATCCGGACCGGGGCTGGTCGAGATTGAGACAGCGGACCAGTTCAGAGTTCAAGCAAGTTCCCAACTCTACGATGTGGTGGTCGATGCGATCTTCGGAACCGGCCTGACCCGTCCGGCGTCCGGAATCTTCGAAGAAGTAATCGATTTTCTCAATCAACTCAGAGACCTGACACCGGTGGTAGCAGTCGATGTTCCTTCCGGGGCCGCGTCTGACTCTGCCGACTTGATCGGGCCTACCGTTCGCGCTCATTTAACGGTGACATTCACAGCCCCAAAGATCGCGAACGTTTTGACTCCCGCATCAGACTGCAGTGGCGAAGTCATCGTGGCGCCAATCGGGAGCCCGGAGGCGTTGATCGAGTCTTCAGGCTCGCAGCTCACGCTGGTTGATGGTGCGATGGTGGGAGCCTGGCTGACTCGGTCCCGGCGCAGTCCGCACGCCAACAAGGGAAGCGTGGGCAAGGTTTTGGTTATCGCGGGCTCGCGCGGGAAGACCGGTGCCGCGTGTTTGGTCGGTGAAGCGGCTTTGAGAGCCGGCTGCGGTCTGGTTACAGTGGCCACCGCAAAAAGCTCTCAGCCGGTTCTGGCCTCGCGGCTGATACCGGAATGCATTACCGAATCGCTTGATGAGACCCCCGAAGGCACGGTTGCGCGCGAAGCCGTCGAGCGTGCGCTTGGCTTTGCTGCTGAACGGGACGTGCTGGCCCTCGGCCCCGGGATCGGGTCGTCGGAAGAATCGACCCGATCCTTCGTCCGGTCTGTCGTGGAGTCGCGGCAGCGCCCAATGGTGCTTGATGCGGATGCTCTCAATGCGCTGGCTCCGTGGGCCGCGGACCTTCGCGGAACGCCCGAGCTTCCCCTTATTCTCACGCCGCACCCGATGGAAATGTCTCGGCTGGCGGGGAAACGGATCGAGGAGGTCGTCAGAAGCCGGGTTGAAATCGCGCGCGCGTTCGCGACCGAGCACTTCGTGATCCTCGTGCTGAAGGGAAGCCACACAGTCATCGCCGCACCCGATGGGGAAGTCTACGTCAATCCGACAGGCAATGCGGGAATGGCGACGGGTGGGAGCGGGGATGTGCTCACAGGGATCATCGCCGGGCTGCTCGCCCAGAAGCCTGATGATCCAATCGGAGCGACGATTGCGGCGGTCTACCTCCACGGGATCGCCGGTGACATCGCGGCATCAAGAGTGGGCACGCGAGCAATGATCGCGACAGACATCTCGGCGCATCTCGGTGATGCGTTCATCGAGGTGGGCGGCGACGAGGAAAGACTTGTTCGCTAAGGGTGGGGTCAGGCCCTCGATTCCTCGATTCGTCAACTTGTGGTTGAAGCATGAGTGGAGAATCGAGGAATCGAGGGCCTGACCCCAGATCCCGTCCTCGTCGCCTGAAGAGACATCTTCATGAAGGTTGTTCACGCAATCGTGATTGAGCAATGAACAGGCGGAAATATCGCTGGAGCTTAGAGGCCTCCTTGGGAGAGCTGGGGTTCTGACGGGCGCGTCCGGCGAGGGAGTTTAATTTGCGCTGCTGAGTCCCGTGGGAACAGTTGTCGAAACCAGTCGTCCGACTTTTCGCTGGCGACCGTTAAAGGGAGCGACCACCTATGCTCTCAACGTGTACGACTCGAGCCTCAAGAACGTGGCGACCGTTGACCGGCTATCAGCGGCACAGTGGACAGCGGCGCGGCCTCTCAAACGCAACGAAATTTATACATGGCAAGTGACAGCGGTAAAAGATGGCCAGGAGATCTCATCGACGGTTCCACCTGCGCCGGAGGCGAAGTTCAAGGTGCTAGGTCAGCCCAGAGCGGAAGAGGTTAGCGTGGCGAAAAAATCATATCCTAATTCGCACTTGATCCTCGGCGCCGTCTATAAGAAGGCGGGGATGCTCGATGACGCGGAACGAGAGTTCAAAGCCCTGCTGTCCGCAAATCCGAATTCTCCAGCGGCACAGAAGCTGTTGCAAAACGTGAAGTCGCTGCGGCAGACGTAGTGAGCTGCCTAGGATCCTGCGCCGACCACGATGAACCCTGCCCAGTAGAATGGATGACGATACTCGGTTTTACGCAGTAATCTGAGCGCCGCTTCGCGCAATGACTTCGCCACATTCATTTGGCCTTCGCCGCGCGTCGCATTCCTGAGTTGCTTGTGAAACTCGAGCATCAGGGCTGTGGTGCTGGCGGAGTCAACTTTCCATTGGCTCACAACCGCAGTAGGGCAGCCGGCTACGAACAACGCCCACGCCAGACCGATCACACCTTCGCCCGCCGTGACTCTGCCGCGCGCGGTCTCGCAGGCCGACAGCACGACGAGCCGCGCTTTCAAATCAAGGTTCATTATCTCCCACGTCTCAAGGAGTCCATCCTCGCTCGCGCTGCCATCGGTTTGCGAGAGAACCAGATGCGAGTACATCGGGCTGGCGTTGTTGAGAACGCCGTGCGTGGCTAAGTGCAGGATGCCGTACTGCCCCGCCTCCGTCTTGATGCGATCCTCGCGCGCTTCCGCGCCGACATAGACCCTGGTCCGCGCCGCTCCGTACAGTCGTCTTAAGGCTTCAACCTCTTTCTCCGCTTCAGGCAATGGCGCGGAGTCTTCATCCCTGTTGACGGCTTTCGAGCGCTCGGCGGTCCGTTTGCCGGGGGACGGATTGCCGACAGCCAGAAGGCTTGCGATTGTCTGCGACTTCCGCTTTCGCGGCCTCGACATCTCACGCAGCACGGTCAGAGAAGGCGAATAGGAGATCGCATGATCTTCGAGGACGTAACGGTTCGGCGCGGGCTGCAACGCCTGAAACGGGAGCTGCCACAGCACTCCGTCGGGCACGATGACGAGCGTGGTCTTGGCTCGCAGCTCGGCGCGCGCTGGCTTCAGCAGAAGGTCGTACAACTCCGTCGCAGGCTTGCGGAAACGCAGGTCGCGCACCGCCAGGCTCCGGCGGAATCGTTCAGCGCGCTCGGCCAGCTCTTTCTGTTTGATCGTGATCGGATAGACTTTCACGTCAACCGTCGTCGGACTATCTCCACTGCCGTGCGTCAAGACGAACAGGTATGTCATCTCGTCCGTGACGACGTACTCAAGCAGCGCGCTCTTCGCGTCGGGCAGAAGCTCTGCCATTTCTTCGAGCTTGATCGTCTGAGCTTCGCCCCGCTGGACCTTCAATTCCGAGTGCGCGGCGTACAGGCTGTTCTGAAACGCTTCGTAATCGAGACGCGCTGTTCGCAACCTGGTTTTGAGATCACTGATGTGCGCGGGGTCGGGCTGGTTGCGCGACTCTTCGCGCCCGATTAGCGCGTTGAGCGAGACCATCTGTGTGTTGAGGCTTCGCTCCCGCGACTGTTCCTGCGCGGTCAACGCTTTGGTGACGTTGACCCTGCCGCTTCGCAGCACGTCCAGAAGCACGCGCGCTCTGGCACGCTCGGCGTAGGCGAGGGCTTCGCCCGTCTTGTTTTGCGCCAGAAGAAGGCCAACCGCCTCGTGATAAGGCGCGAGCTTGTCCGCGAAGAAGCTCTGTTGCTGCTGTTCGCCGCCCGCCACGTCGGAGCGTAGTGATTCGATGGTCTCGATGGCGTCGTCGAAAGACTGTCGGGCCTGCACGGTTTGCCCAAGCGCGCCTTGAGCTTTGCCCGTCGTGACGAGCGCGCCCCAAAGCTCATTTCGTTCGCCAATTTGTCTGGCGATGCTGGTCGCGCGCTCCGCCGATTCCAGAGACCTGGCGTAATCTTTTTGCGCGAGGTGAACGCGCGCTATCTGACTGAGGGATGCGATGGCGCCCACTTGATCGCCCAAACTCTCGCTGAGCTTCAGACTCCTCCGTGTGTAATCCAGAGCCTGCGCGTAGTCGCCGTATAAACGGTAGGTGTTTCCTATGTCGGCGAGCAGTGTGGGCATATTCGCCGTGGCTTTGATCTCCTCGTTTATCGTCTGGCTTTTTTTGTAATACTCCAGGGCTTTGCCATAATTGCCTAGCTCCCGGTAGATGTTGCCGATGTTATCGAGAGCGGTAGCAATACCAACCTTCTGGCCCAACTCTTCCTTCAACGCGAGGCTCTTATGGTAAAACTCCAGAGCCAAGTTATAGTCACTTTGGAAGTAGTAAATATTCCCGATATTGTTCAGTAGCTGGGCTACGGTATCTTTGTTTCCAACCTCGTCCGCTAACCTCAGACCTTTCTGGTAAGTCTCCAACGCCAGACCGTAGTTGCCCTGGTGGCGATAAATGTTGCCCACGTTTTGCAGGATAGCGCCAATGACAATTTTGTTCCCTAATTCGTTCTGAATTCTCAAACTCTTCTGAAAACTATCCAGAGCCTGATTGTACTGGCCCTGTCTGGCGTAGGTGATCGCCACACCGTTGAGCGCCAGAGAGGAGAGATTTTTGTTTCCCGCTTCCCGGCTCAGGGTCAAGCCATTCTGCAAAGTCTCAACCGCCAGGTCGAACTCGCCACGACTGCCATGGATGATGCCGATGTTGTAGAACACCTCGGCCATCGCCGATTTATCCTGAGAGTCTCGTGCGAGCGGCAGAACCTTCTGGAGATAATCCATTGACGAGTTGAAGTTGCCTTGCATCCTGTAAACGGTGCCGATTCTGATCAAAGAAGAGACGATCCCGGCTTGATCGCCGATCTTCTCCGCCACGGTCTGGGCGAGTTGATAGAGAATGAGAGCTTGCGCGTAGTCGCCGCGCTGATCGAGCCTGCGTCCCTGCACTATCAGGGCCTTTCGCAGCTCGACCGTCACCAGCTCCTTCTCTGCCGCCAGCAGCGACGCGCGCTCTGCTTCACTCTTCGCCGCCAGCGCCGCGGCCACTAAGTCATCCTCCGCGCTCGATTCGCTCCACACCTTCCACACGCCGTCCTCTTTGACGAGCTGAAACGCGCGATTCATCTTTCCAAAACCCACAGCAGCCTTGCCCGTCTTTGCGTCCACAGCGCTTATCTCGGCTATGACGCGAACGCGTGCCTTCTCGCCGTCGATTGCCACATTCCGGACCGAGAGGTTTATAAGCTCGATCTTTCCGTTAGCGCCGAAGACCTCCCCCATCGCCTTCCTGCGCGAGTCGACCTCCGGCGATTTCGCGCTCCACAACTGCATGAAGCTGTCCAAATCCTTCTTCGCGTACGCAGCGAAGAACCGGTCCACGAGCGCGCGCAACGGTGCTTCATCAGCCGAGGACTTCGATCCGGCCGGCCGTTCTTGAGAGAAGCCAGTACCAGAAAGGAAAAGAAGTGCGATTAGGATCCGTGGCCGAATAGACTTTGAACTAACCATCAGTCCACCGTGATAGAAGCAAGGCTGTGAGGATCGCAAAAGCTATCAGAGATGTAGGCAAATAGTGGCCCAAGTCTGCCGGAATGTCAAAAGACTGTGATTGCTCCGAACCTCTGTTGCTGTGCCTGGTCGCCGAAACGCAAGGAAATTGTACGCCCAGTAATATGGCCGCGGCTTTCCCATCTTCACCTACCAGAAGGGCGCAAGAACTAAGAGTCGGGCGCGTGCTAAGGAAGCGTTGGGGCTGAGCCGTTTCAAGCTCGCCTTCCGCCTACTTAGATGAGCGTGATAAGTGCCGCCCAGAACACGGATGAACGAATGTGCTCCAAGAGGAGGCGTGAAATGAAAGCGAAACCGTGGGTGTGGCGGCAGTAATAGGCTGCCAAGAAATGAATATCTTACTGGTTCTATTCACCGGGTCTTCGTCTGTAAACCGGAAGGAGAAAGACATATGAAAAACGCATACACTTCACTGACGCTGATCGCACTGGTAATCGCGGCGATGCTTATTCCAGTCAACCTCTCGAGCCGCGCTCACGCTTCCGCTCGAGACGTCGAAGCACAGGCTGTTCCCGGCGATCTCGATACCACCTTCGGCAACGGCGGGAAGGTAACAACGCCGTTCCCCGGATTCACCGCGGCGGGAGGATTTGCAACGGCAGCGCAGCCGGACGGCAAGGTAGTCGTCGCTGCGGAGATCTCCTCAGACAACGCAGAAGACTTTGGGCTGGTGCGCTACAACTCGAACGGCAGTCTTGACACGAGCTTCGGCTCCGGAGGGTTTGTCACAACGGACTTTTTCGGTTTCCGTGATTACGCGAGGGCGGTCGCGATCCAGCAGGACGGAAAGCTGCTCGCCGGTGGGAGCTGTCAGAAATCCGCGAACACGGACTCCACAGACTTCGGTATTGCACGATACAACGCGAACGGAAGCGTCGATGGCGCCTTCGGAGCAGGAGGCAAGTTAAGCCTGGACATGGCGAACGGCTCCCTGGATTCACTCAAAACGATTTTGGTTCAGTCAGATGGACGCATCGTGCTGGTTGGCCTGACGCAAAATGGCCCCGCCGGCATCGGACTTGCGCGGCTGAATCAGAATGGAAGCCTCGACACAAGCTTCGGTTCGAGCGGTAAAGTGAATTTCCCTGGCATCAATCCATTCGCCGCGGCCTTAGCAGCCGGGAGCAGGATCCTGGTGGCAGGAGAGATCGGGTTTACATCGAACGTGGCGAGCGGTGACTTCGGAATGGCTCGCTTCAATGCGGACGGATCGCTGGACACGAACTTTGGGAATGCTGGTCTGGTCGCTACCGATTTCTTCGGTCACACCGACATCGCGGACGCTATGGCGTTTCAGCCCGACGGCAAGATAGTCCTCGCCGGTCTGGCGCGCAATTCCAATAACACCGCCTCCGAAGATTTCGCCCTGGCGCGTTACAGCTCTGAAGGAGCGCTGGATCCAGAGTTCGGAAGCGGCGGCAAGGTGACGACCGACTTCTCCGGAGGCCGCGACAGAGCTCTGAGCGTAGTGATTCTAAGCGGTCAACGGATAGTCGCCGGCGGGCAGGTGGAGGGACAATCCAGGGACTTCGCGCTGGCTTGTTATCAGCCAAACGGCGTCTTGGATCCGGCGTTCGGCGCCAGCGGCAGAGTCATAACCGGCTTCGGAGGGTCAAGCGCCGTCATCAACTCGATGTTGGCGTCGGCCGACGCCAGAACCTTTGTCGCCGCCGGGACCGCCTTCCCGTCTGTCGCGTTGGCGCGGTACATCGCGCTTCAAGAGCAGGCCTCCTTCTCGCTTGTGTTCGACCAATCGACCGTGGCCGGCGAGCGGGGAACGAAGGTGCGGGTGTTTGTCCTGATCACCCATCTCGGCGGATTCACCGGCAACGTCACCATCACTCCTCCCGACTCGTCGGGAATCGGAGTCATAGTCAAACCGGCCGACGCGATCGCGACAACCGACTCCTCCGTCAAATTCAAATTGAAGATCAAAGCCGGAGCTAGCATCGGCCCGCATCAACTCACATTCACCGGCAAGGATGATTCAGGGCGGGTCGCAACCGCGACAGTAACCGTCGTGGTTCAGTAAACAACCGGCGTTGATTTAATCAATGACGGTCATACACCGCCGCGAACCTATGTGAAGTAGACCAGGGCTGAGCCTTCGGGATTTTTTGCGAAGCTGAATACGCTAGCGTCAGTAAAGCCACCTGAAGAAGGATGTCACGCCTGAAGGGATAGTACTTTATGAAAGCTGATCCGCAGGCACAAATCATGAAAGCTGCAGGGCTTGAGTCTCGCCTCAACAACAAATGAAAGGATGAATAAACTATGAGAACTCTAAACAGAGAATCAAAGCTGATTGGTCTGTTACTCGCTCTCGTCGTTCTGAACTTGAACACGAGTCATCTTGATGCTCAGACGGCTGTCAATCAGAAGATCAGTAGTGTTGTCCCCTTGCGTTTACGACCAACAAGAAGAAGCAGAAGACTCAGCAACAACGCTGATGTTTCACAAGAACTTGTCCGGCTCTGACATCCGAACGCGAAGATCTGAAGATAAGGAGACACCCATGCGACATAGACATTCGTTTCACTCGTTCACTTTCTGCGCGCTAACGGTCATAGCATTGTGCGCGGCGCAATCGGTATTCGCGCAGACGACGATGTTCGCCTATCAGGGCAAACTTGATTTCGACGGCGTGCCGGCCAACGGCCAGTTCGATTTTCAGTTCAAGCTGTTCGACAGCCTGAGCGCTGGCACGCAGCAAGGCGCAACCGCAGAGCAACTCAGCGTCGAGGTAACCAACGGCGAGTACAAGGTGAATCTCGATTTCGGCGCGGCGGTCTTCAACGGCGCCGACCGCTTCATTGAAGTGAGCTTCCGCCCGACCGGGAGCACCACATATACGACCATCACGCCGCGTCAGCAAATCACCTCGACGGCCTATGCGATACGCAGTCTTGTAGCGACCAGTGCCGATGGCTTGTCGGCAGGATGCGCGAGTTGTGTGACCAGCAGCCAGATACAGAGCGTGCAAGGCGCGCAGGTGGCGGGTGCGATTCCCGTTGCGAGCGTGCCGGCCGGTAGCGGCAATTACATCCAAAACACGACGAGCCAGCAGGCGGCGAGCAATTTCAACATCTCAGGTTCCGGCGCTGCGGCGGGCACGCTGTCGGGCGATGTAGTGAATGCGACAACGCAGTACAACCTCAGCGGCGCTCGCGTGTTGAGCAACGCAGGATTTGGCAACTTGCTTGCAGGGATTAATGCGGGCAATGCCAACACAGGTGTATTCAATGCCTTCTTCGGATCTGGCGCAGGCCAAAGCAACACGACGGGAAACGCCAACTCCCTCTTCGGATACACGGCAGGCCAAAACAACACGACGGGCCAAAATAACTCGTTCTTTGGATCCGCCGCAGGTCGTGGCAACACGACGGGCCAATATGACTCATTCTTTGGCATAAATGCGGGCTTCAGCAACACGACGGGTAGCGAAAACTCTTTCTTCGGAAATCTGGCAGGCTCCACCAACACGACGGGCCAATTTAACTCGTTCTTTGGCTCACGGGCAGGCCATTTCAACGTGTTTGGTAGCAACAATTCCTTCTTCGGCAATGCCGCTGGCTACAACAATACGGGTTACGACAACTCCTTCTTCGGAGAACAAG
>DASYSA010000397.1:0-4556 GCA_036003885.1 Blastocatellia bacterium
GAATGAGATTCGACGTGACGAGCAACGTTATCAGGATCAGTCCGGCCGCCGTGAAAGCCGCGAGGTACACCACGCTGCGCTTGATCACCACACGCATGTCCATCAACCGATGGCGAATGATCGCGTGGCCGATCAGAGCGAGAAGCAGGAGCGAAAAGAACGGCCCGTACCTGCCGAATGTGGACGTTCCTAAGAAGAGCGGAATGATCAGATTGGTGAATGTTGCCAGGGCACTGGGGATGCCAAACGCGAAGATAAGATAGCGCACATGAAGTTTTACTAGACCTGCCGCCGATCGATACTTGAACGTAAGAAGACAGACCGCAAGGACAAAAGAAATGATTATGTTGACAGCGAAGACTGCATGTAACGGCCCATATACAGCTCTCGGTCCATAGGTCTCGGACGTCGCAGTAACCACGACCCAGGGCGAGAACGAGAGTATACATAGCGTGATGCCAATTGGGTTAAGTAGCCATTTCCGCCACCGCGGATAGTCGAAGGCGCTGACTGGAATCCCTTCGATGAAGGCTAAGAGCCCAAGCGGGATCAAACTCGAAGATGCGAAAGCGAAGCGCATTGCCCACGTTGGTGCGGCGCTTCCATAGTGGGCAAATGTCACAGCTAGGGCCCAGATGCTTATAGTTGCGGCCATAAAGCCGAACGCACGGTTCTGTCTGGCAGACGAATCTCGGCGGTAGACATAGATGCCGAGCCATAAGTTGATGAGCGCAGTAGTCAAGAGCAACAGCGAGATCAGTGTGAATGTCATATTTATGCCAGTCCTAATACTGGTTGGAGCAACAGCATGGGCTACCGGCCGTTAATCACGGAGGACCTTTTCCTCGGCAAGTAGGAGTGTGTCAACAGCGGCCGGGAACTCGACGACCATCGTTGCTCCTGATCTATCGAAACGATTCTCGGCGCGTATAGCTCCGCGGTGAGCATCAGTGATACCGCGACAGATGGCGAGCCCGAGGCCAGAGCCTCGAGGTTTTGTAGTGAAAAACGGATCGAAGATGTTGCTTCTCACTGATTCAGGTATTCCAGGCCCGGTATCAGAGACCTCAACCACAATCCATTGACCGTCCTGGATCTCTCTGCGAGACAGGTGGACTAGGAGCTCTCCACCGGAGCCCATGGCCTCTATCGCATTCAGAAAGAGGTTGAGAAATAGCTGCTTCAGCTGGGCTTCCTCGACGGAAATGAATGGAGCTGGATCATTGAAGTCGCAATGGACAGTCGTCCGTGTCTGCTCTAGCTGCGCTCGAAGCAAGGCCAGCGTGTCAGTAATGGGTTCGCGTACATCAATGGTTCCGATTTGTTGCGGGGCGGTCGCTGCGATTCCCCGGAGGCGTCCGACAAGGTCATCTATCCGAGCAATCTCTCGAATGACCACCTTCGCAAAATCTTCGCGGAAGTCGGTGTCGGTGAAGCGTTCGGGAAGAAGCTCAGCAAAGGTCCGGATTGCGACAAGAGGATTCTTGATCTCATGCGCGACTCCGGACGCTAGTGCGCCGAAAGACGCGAGCCGCTCGGCACGTCGCTTCTCCGTCTCGAGAGCTTTCAAACGAGTGAGGTCACTGAAGACGATGAGCGCCCCATGAGTAGCACCCGCCCGATGCCTCAGGATCGCCGTCGAACATACGAGGGGAACACTTACGCCTTCGGGCCCTTGGATGGATAGCTCGAACTGAGATCGAGGAGTTCGAGCCTCCAAGGCGTCTCTAAGGGGCGATGCCAACGGCATCGGGAGAGATTGATATGGCTTTGTCCGGACGTCAGAAGTTCTGAGCCCCGTCAATCGCTCAGCCGCGGGATTGAATAGAGAAATCTCACCTAAGGGGTTTACAGCGATCACACCGCTCTCCATCGTCGACAGGATATTATCGACGTACTCATTGATCAGGACGACCTGGCGGTAAAGTTGGGCGTTCTTCATTGCCACGGCCGCCTGACCAATTAGCGTTTCCAGAAGATCTATGTCTTCGGCGAAGTACGGATCTCCAGACCTTTTGGGTCCCACAATGATGATCCCTGCGATAGCTCGATCGTCCATGAGCGGGAAGGCAAGATCTCCACCAAGCCGCTCAAGCGCTTGTCCTGCCACGACTCGGCGGGCGTCGGAAGAGTCACGCGTAGCTTCCTCTCTAACTAAAGTCCGCTGGTCTGATTCGAGAAGAGTGACGAGTGGTGACGTTTCGGGAAGCCCAGGCACTGGAGATGTTCGATGCTGCCCGACAGGGTTTGCGTGTCTGGGCGCGAAGGCCTTGAGGCTAGGATGTCGTAGGTAGACAGTAACGGCTTCCACCTTAAAGGTCGTTTCGATCACACTGCCGAGATAGTCGAGAAGAGGTTCGAGATCTAGCATCGTGCTGAGTCGACGGCTGGCCTCACGGACGGTTCGCTGATAGTCATACGTCTCTCGGTAAACATAGCGATTGAGTGATCGCTGAATCCGATGTTTTAGCGGCTGAAAGAAGATAGCTAACAGTATTGCTATCACGAGTGCTTCAACTAACGGGACACGATCTCTGTCATATCCAGCGAGACGCCTGAGAATGTCTGCGAATGCAAGAAAGAAGGACGCTGAGATGACGATTGCGCAAAAGTAAACAACACCCTGTCTTATCACGACGCGGATATCCATCAGGCGGTAGCGAATAATTGCGTGAGCAGAAAACGAGAAAAATAGAAGTGAGAAATAGGGTCCCAGGGCGCTGTATCGGGACGTGCCCCAAATGACCGGGATGACTAGATTTGTAGTCATCGCGCCTATGCCAGTCAGAGATATCCCGAGTAGAAGATAACGGAGCTGCAGGCGGTCGATTCCGGAAGCGGACTTGATAGTTCTCCAGAGCGTGTAGAGGCCGGACAGGAAGCAGAAGAGAAAGTAAATGCCGAAGAACCGATGGATGGGCCCATAAACGAAGTTAGCTCTCGGGGTGCCGGATGTCGCGCTGGCTACGATGAGCGGTGAGAGAGACGCTAGCACGAAGCCAAGGCAAAGCACCCCGGGCAAAAGAACACGAATCACGCGAGTGCGCCGCTGAGAAGACGATACCGAGTCAACCATCCAAACGAGCGAAAACGGGATGCCGCTCGCGAAGGCGAACCCTATCCGCCCCAATATGACCGTATGCCCAGGATCCTTGGCGGCCAGTGCGGCTGAAATAGTGAGGATCCACCCAGCGGTGGTCAGCGCCATGACTCCGAAACGGCGATTTACCGTGATCCTGGGGTTGTGAGCCATCACGAAGATGCCGAGAGCAACTACGGCTGCACAGAGAACTATCGCCCCAAGGAGTCGAGAGTCTACAATTAGTAACGTGGCGAGATTAGGCACGCCCTACAACCAAAGCAGCAACGCTGCCGCCGAAACTGTGTCCGTTGATGAGGACGTGTCTTACACGAGCTACGCGGTGGCGGTTCGGCACATAGTCCAAGTCGCACCGCGGATCGCGAACTTCTTGATTGATGGTCGGCGGGACGAGTTGATGCTGAATCGAAAGACATGCCGAGGCTGTCTGCAGAATACCCGCGACCGACACCGGTTGGCCGATCATCGATTTGATCGAAGTGATCGGGATGCGATATGCGTGCTCGCCAAGCGCATGCTTAAACGCTTCTGTGTCGCAGATGTCATAGTCGGGCAGGGAGCTTCCATGAGCGTTGACGTGGTCGATATTCTCGGGAAGAAGATCGGCATCTTGGATTGCACTCAGGATGGCGGTCGCCATCGTCTGACCGGAAAGATCTCCCTTGCGCATACCAATCGCTTCGCTCCCAGAGCCATAACCTAGAACTTCAGCATAGATTCGTGCGCCTCTGTCCAGTGCGAAATCCCGATCCTCCAGGACAAGCGTCGCACCGCCTTCCGCCAACACAAGTCCGTCCCGGAGCAGGTCGTAAGGCCGTGAGGCCTTTGGGGGCTCATTGTTTCTCTTTGTGAGTGCACCGAGGGTGCAAAATGAGTCGAAGATCGCAGGAAAGAGAGGTGCGTCGCATGCGCCAGCGAGAGCCAACTTGGCTCTTCCGCTAACGATTTGGTCGTGCGCAGTATGAATTGCGTCGATGCCGGTACAGCAGTTTGATGAGATAGAAATAGCAGGTCCTTTTATTCCAAATTCGATAGCAAGGTAACTCGAAGCAGCATGTGGAGGATACTCAAGCGCTGTCCATGGCTTGATCACTCCGGCACCTTCCCTGATGAAGTCCTCGACGCCAGCGACGGCAACTTCTAAACCGGCTACCGACGTCCCGTAACATACAGCCGTCTGTCCGGACAGGTTCTCGGTAATCGATAAGCCTGCATCCTCGAGGGCGAGGCTGGTCGAGGCCAGGGCAAACTGCGAGAAACGGCCCATCATTTTCGCTCTGCGGCTGCTAATGAAGGCTCCCGGGTTGAAGTTCTGGACCTCGCCGGCGACTTGGCAGGTGTAGGGGGAAGGATCGAAGGCGGTGATGTAGTCGATGCCGGATTTGCCGGCGATCAGGTTTTGCCAGAACGCGTCCTTGCCGATGCCGATCGGCGAGACTACTCCCAGGCCCGTGAT
>DASYSA010000398.1:0-4546 GCA_036003885.1 Blastocatellia bacterium
GAATGAGATTCGACGTGACGAGCAACGTTATCAGGATCAGTCCGGCCGCCGTGAAAGCCGCGAGGTACACCACGCTGCGCTTGATCACCACACGCATGTCCATCAACCGATGGCGAATGATCGCGTGGCCGATCAGAGCGACAAATAGAAGTGAGAAAAATGGGCCATACTTGCTAAGCGTAGAAGTGCCTAGAAGCAGAGGAACTACGAGGTTAGTAATCACAGCCAGACTGCTCGGAATTGCGAAAGCGAAGAGGAAGTACCGGATCTGAACCTTGAGTAATCCAGTCGACGCACGATGCGCTAAAGCCAAGACGAGAACGCAATAGATGAAATACAGGAGGAAGTAAACGGCGAACAAAGGATGAAGAGGGCCGTACGTAGTCTGCAAACCCTCGGACTCGCTACTAACGGAAATGACGATCCACGGGGAAAATGAGAGGGCGCATAGGAGTGACGTCGATGACGCGGATAACCACCCTTTCAGCTTAAATGGAACGACTGACGAGAAAGGTAGGCACTGGATGAATGAGAGGCCGCCGTACACGAAGAGACTAGCTGCAGCAAACGCTAGTCGTAGATTCCAAGTCGGAGCAACGCTACCGTAATGAGTGAACATCAGTGCGGTTGTCCAGAGGCTGATCGCAGCTGCCATGAACGCAAAGGCCCGATTCTGACCGGCGCCAGGTTCGCGGCGGTAAACGTACATTCCTATCCAAAGATTCAGAGCAGCTATTAGTGCGAGTAAGGAGGCCGTAATGTTCACCTGCATTGGGCTGGTCCTCTAGCCGTTACAGCGGTTCGCATCTCTCGGGCTACTTTTAGTTGCGAAGAACATTTTCTTCAGCGAAGACGGCTGATTCGAGGCTGGCGGGGAACTCAACAATAAAGACAGTCCCTGAGCGATCTGGCCTACTTTCTGCTCGGATAGTGCCGCGGTGTGCATCAGTTATCCCTCGACAGATCGCAAGACCTAGTCCCGAGCCACGTGGCTTAGTTGTGAAAAATGGATCAAAAATGTTGGTCTTTACTGACTCTGGTATGCCGGGACCTGTATCGGCGACTTCCGCTATAACGCATTGAGACCCATGAAGGTCTTTACGATGTACTTGGATGGTTACCTGCCCACCTGGTCCCATCGCTTCGATTGCATTGAGCAACAGATTAAGGAAGAGTTGCTTGAGTTGGGCCTCCTCGATGGCGACAAATGGTGCGGAATCCAAAAAGTCGCAGTGCACGATGGTCCGTGTTTGCTCTAGTTGCGCTCGAAGCAATACGAGAGTCTCCTTGATCGGCTCGCGTATATCCACCACGCCTACTTGCTGAGGACTTGTTGCTGCGATGCCACGGAGCCGTCCAACGAGATCATCTATTCGGGCGATTTCCCGAATAACAACTTTGGCGAAATCATCGCGAAAGTCAGAATCGGTAAAGCGGTCTGGCAGAAGCTCAGCAAATGTTCTAATAGCAACTAATGGATTCTTGATCTCATGTGCGACGCCTGACGCTAGTGCCCCGAACGAGGCTAAACGTTCCGCACGTCTTTTCTCTCTCTCGAGGTCTTTAAGCCGAGTCAGATCGCTGAATACGATAAGCGCACCGTGTGTAAAACTTCCCCTGTACTTCAGGATTGCTGTCGAGCACACGAGAGGAACATTTGTTCCATCAGGCAGCTGAATAGAAGTCTCGAATTGAGATCGAGGAGCGCTCACGTCGAGAGCGTCTTGTAGTGGGGAAGCCAGAGCAGCCGGAAGGCGCCGGTAGGAGCTCCCGTGTACACTCGAGGCACGGAATCCTGTAAGGCGCTCGGCAGCCGGATTGAAGAGAGAGATCTCACCGGCCGCATTTACCGCGATCACACCGCTCTCCATCGTGGAGAGAATGTTGTCAACGTACTCGTTCACCAAGACTACTTGGCGATAGAGTTGGGCGTTTTTCATTGCGACTGCTGCTTGACTTATGAGGGTCTCCAAGAGATCGATGTCTTCGGTGAAGTAGGGGTCACCGGACCGCTTTGCTCCAACGACAATGATCGCCACAACCGTCTGGTCATCAATCAGTGGGAATGCAATCTCGCCCCCCAGCTCAGCAAGTTCTTTAACGACCTCCGTTAACCCCTTGTCCTGGACGTCGCGAATTGCTTCTTCGCGGACTAGGGTACGACGAGTAGATTTGAGGAATGTGGCAAAGGCGGATTTGTCTTTGATGCTGGGTCTTGACGATCCATCAGGCCATTCGTTTCTTACCTTGGGGATCCAGGCGCTGAAGGTCTGTCCTGAATGGTCCTTTAAATAGACAATAACGGTCTCAGCCTTGAACGTGTCTTCTACGATCGACGTCAAGTAGTCCAAGAGAGGGTCGAGGTCGAGGATTGCACTCAGCCGGCGACTCGCCTCGCGGATTGTCCGTTGATAATCGTAGGTTTCGCGGTAAACGTAGCGGTTGAATGAACGCTGAATCGAATTCTTTAATGGTTGGAAGAAGATGGCCAGGGTCAGTGCGACGATCACTGCCTCAAGAATGGGAATACTGTCCTTTTCATAGCCTGCAAGGCGCTTAAGGATTTCCGCGATTAGGATAAAGACCGCGGCAGCGGCAATGATTGCACAGACATACACAACTCCTTTTCGGATGACAATCTTGATATCCATCAGGCGGTATCGAATAACCGCGTGCGCAATTATGGCGATCATAAGGATGCCAAAGAGGGGCCCGTATCGACTGAATTGGGACGTTCCAAACACAAGCGGAATGATCAAGCTCGCAATGGTTGCTCCAAGCGCCGCAGTGAGAACGCCCGCGAAGAGATATCGAACTTGAAGTTTTTGGAGGCCAGTAAGTATCATCAGCTTGCGGGTGAGCAGAAATAAACTGAAACTCAGACACGAGATGAAGTAAACGCCAAAGGGAAGATGTAACGGCCCGTACTGTACCTGTAATGCTCCGTTCACCGAAGTGGTTCCTTTGACGATTAGCGGTGTCAACGAAGCAATTAGTGCTCCTGTGGCCGCGACCACGAAGACGCTCAGAACTTGGGGCGGCGGTGTCGGATGGGCAGTCGGAAAGACGCTCGCAAAGAACAAAAATGCTATGGGAATGAGCGATGCTGAAGCAAAGGCAAGCCGCCCCCAAATGTATCCCCATTCGGTCCCAGGGTATGCAGAGACGAGCCCGTTGCTGAGAGTCCAGCTTGCTACGGAGAAGGAAAAAAATCCAAAATATCGGTGAATCGGGCTTCGGCGGTTTCTTGAAACGATCGCGATGCCAAGACCAAGATTGGCGGTGGCCGCAGTCGTGATAAGCAGCAGGTGACCTGACGTCAAACCCGCGGTGCTCCGACAACCAGGACGGAGTGAGTTCCGCCCATGGCATGCGCATTGATTAGGGCCGTGCGGACACGTGAGACACGCGAGACGTTCGGGACGTAATCTAAATCACATTCCGGATCAGGGACTTCGTAATTTATTGTTGGCGGAATCACAGAGTGTTCAATCGTCAGACAGGTCGCTACGACTTGAAACGAAGCCGCCGCACCCATGGCATGCCCGATCATCGACTTGATCGAGCTGACGGGAATGTTATACGCCAGTGTGCCAAAGGTCTCACGAAAGGCGCGCGTTTCGATCAAATCGTAGTCAGGCAGCGAATTTCCGTGGGCATTGATGTAGTCGATAGAGTGCGACAACTTACCTGCATCGCGGATCGCTATGGTGATCGCATCGTGGAGAGCCAACTCGGACGCATTCATTCTGTTGCCGAAGCCTCCCTCGTTGCCACTTCCGAACCCTAGGACTTCGGCATAAATGTGGGCTCCTCGATCACGCGCTCTTTCAAATTCTTCGAGCACACATATGGCAGCACCTTCTCCAAGCACCAGCCCATCTCTCTTGAGGTCATAGGGCCGCGATGCCTTGAGCGGAGGATCGTTGAACTTTGATAAGGCGCCGAGTGCGCAAAGCGTCGCGAAGCAGAATTCGGAGATAGGTGCTTCGGTGCTTCCTGCAAACACCACGTCGGCATCCCGCTCCTGGATTCTCGACCGCCCCCACTGGATAGCGTCAAGTCCTGTCGAGCAGGCTGACGCAATTGTCATACCTTGTCCACGGATTCCAAGCTCTGAGGAGACGTGGCTTACCGGGGCATGAGCGGCAAATTCGACACCGCTCATAAGCGGGATCCCGCTCATTCCCGTTTGCTCGAAACCCACTCTTGCTGTTTCGTAGATATCACCGGAACCGTTCATCGCTGTCCCGATACAGGCGAGTACTCTGCCTGATACTTCTGCCGCTAGATCTAAACCGCAATCCTGTAAAGCGAGCTTTGCAGCCGCGACGGCAAATTGTGAAAATCTCCCTCGGTGCCTGGTCCGTCGCTCGTGCATGAACTCAGTTGGATTAAAGTCTTTGACCTCGCCGGCGACTTGGCAGGTGTAGGGGGAAGGATCGAAGGCGGTGATGTAGTCGATGCCGGATTTGCCGGCGATCAGGTTTTGCCAGAACGCGTCCTTGCCGATGCCGATCGGCGAGACTACTCCCAGGCCCGTGAT
>DASYSA010000399.1:0-11209 GCA_036003885.1 Blastocatellia bacterium
TCTGACCTCTGACCTCTGATCTCTGACTTCTGACCTCTGACCTCTGACCCCTGACCCTGCCTAGCTGGTAGCTATTCGACCGCTGAGTATCAGGCCGATCAGAATGAGACCCAGCGCAATCCTGTAAGCCACGAATACGAAAGTAGAGTGCCTGTGGAGATATCTCAACAAGAAGGCGATCGAGAGATATCCGACCACGGCGGATATCGAGGTCGCGACGGCGAGCGCTAACCAGTCCATTCCACCGCCGGACCGGAGCGCCTTGGGCAGCTCTAACAACCCGCTCGCCGCGACTGCAGGGATTGATAGCAGGAAGGAGATCCGCGCCGCCGTCTCGCGCTTCAGCCCAACGAACAACCCGGCAGTGATAGTTGTGCCCGAGCGAGACGAGCCGGGAATAAGGGCCAGAACCTGGGCCGCGCCGATCGCCAGCGCATCCATAAGCTTCAACTCTTTCATATCTCGAAGGCGGCGCCCGACAACCTCGGCCAGCGTCAGCACAAGCGCGAGGCCTATGAGGCTTCCGGCGATGACGCGCAGATCCTTGGTTTTGGCGCCTTCGATCTGGTGCCTGAACAACAGGCCGACCACCGCTATCGGAATCGTCCCGACGATCACCAGCCAGCCGAGCCACGCTCCGTCCCTCGACAAGGTATCGACCGGCTTTCGCGTAATCAGGGCGACGTTCGTCAGGATAAAGCCGCGAATGATGTTTACTATGTCGAACCAGAAGTAGACGATGACTGCGACCAGAGTCCCGAGTTGAATGACCGCCATGAAAGCGGTCCACTGCTCGGGATGCTCGGCACTGATGAGGCCCATCAGTCTTCCGGCGATTGTCAGATGAGCCGTGCTGCTGATTGGAATGAATTCCGTTAGACCCTGAATCAAACCCAGGAGTATGGCCTGCCAGATTGACATTGTGAGTATACCTGTCCTCCTTGCGTGTCGAGCGGGCGAGTGATAGTAACAGACCTGGCTCGAAGAGTGTCAACGCGAACGGAAAGAAGAATAGCCATTATGGCCGAACGGAATCGCGGTTTCAGACTATTCCTTCAATACTGGTTGCTGATAGCAGTGCTTGGTGGATTCAACGTTTATACCTACATCAAGAGCGGCAACAAGCTGTCGCTCGTGGTTGCCATTGTCTGTGCTTTGGCGTTCGCAGGCTGGCTTCTGTTTTATATCGTCTACGTGCGCAAGAAAGCGTGAAGGGGAAATGCGAATTTCGGAATGCGAAATGCGAAATTCAGATCTCGAAATTCGCAATTCCCACTTCGCATTTCTCCTTCGCCCGAGCTTATAATGACAATCGTATGGCCCTGCTGGAATTAAGACTTGCCGAAAACGTCGCCGGGAATTTTTACGTTGATAACACCTGCATAGACTGTGATCTCTGCCGTCAAATCGCGCCCGAGGTCTTCTCTCAGGCGGGAGACCAATCAGCGGTTCATAATCAGCCTCAAACGCCGGAAGACGAAATGGCGGCCCTGAAGGCGCTGGTCACCTGTCCCACCGCTTCAATCGGCACGGTTGATCATCTCTCGGCAAAAGCGGCTGTGGCAGCCTATCCTGAGGCGATCGACCAAAACGTCTACTTCTGCGGATTTGCGTCTGAGTCAAGCTACGGGGCATCCAGTTATCTGATCGTCAGGCCTGAAGGGAACGTGCTCGTCGACTCGCCTCGATTCGCGCGCCCACTGGCCAGGCGCATCGAAGAGCTTGGCGGCGTTCGATTGATGTTCCTCACGCACCGGGATGACGTCGCGGACCACGAACGGTGGGCCGGCCATTTCAATGCTCAGCGCGTGATGCATCGGGACGACATCGGCCGCTCAGTTACGGGCATCGAGCGGCCCCTGACAGGTCACGACGAGATCGCGCTTGACGAGGACTTGCTTGCGATTCCGACTCCCGGCCATACGCGCGGCCATACCGTGCTCCTCTATGGCAGCCGTTATCTCTTTTCAGGCGATCATCTGTGGTGGTCGGCGAGCTACAAATCGCTTCACGCCTCAGCGAATGTTTGTTGGTATTCGTGGGCGGAACAGACGCGCTCGATGGAGCGACTCCTCGATTATGAGTTTGAATGGGTATTGCCGGGACACGGCCGCCGCGCCCGCCTCGGCCGGGACGAGATGAGTAGGCAGTTGCAGTCTTGCGTGGCGCGGATGAAGAGGCAGTCGCGTTTTGCGGCGGGCTGATACGCGCGGCGAATGAGACTCGATCCGCCTCGGGAATCCGATCATTCTCTCATTGAGAAGAACTTGCTATTCAAAACTCGAGCCCGACCGCTGTCGTAAGAAATCGAACCAAAGGGACCGTCTTTTTGCACTCGGCCGCGAACTCCATAAGAAACCCGGGGCTGCACACCTGCTTCTCAGAGAACATCATACTGTTGACGAAGTCCTTGAGCTTCAGGTCATCCACGAACTGATGGTCGGGATCGAATCCTCGAGGCGGCTTCGATAGCCTCTCACCCTCGATCTTGAGCTTGCTTCGCCGAACTGCCTGCCATTCCTTTGGACGTTCGACAATCGCGGTGCGAATCATGGTCAGCGTGCGGGCATCGGGGTGCCAGAGTCCGGCTGCGGCAAAACAGGATCCGGGCTCCAGGTGAAGATAAAAGCCGGGCGCCTGAATCTCCTTGCCCTTGCCCGAGTCGCCGTGAGGAAAGCTCGCAGCGGCATGAGTCTTGTAAGGGCTCTTATCTTTCGAGAACCGGATATCTCTGTAGATTCGGAACAGGGAACCGCCAGACGGCTTCGGGTCGGCGCGGAAGTTTGGACTTATGCTGCCCAAAGGAGCCGCGAAGTCGGCAATAAACCGGAGAAAGGGATCCCGCACTGCTGACTCAAACCTGTCTTTGTTTGCCGCAAACCAATCTCGGTCATTGTTCCGGGCGAGATCCTTGAGAAACTTGAAAAACTCCGGAGAAAAGTGTTGTCCCTTCGTCATAAACTCACCCAATAGTTAACTCGCAACTGACAACTGACCTTAGGTTTCCAGTTTCACCGTGGGCCTGGTGTTCGGGAAGATTTTCTCCACGCTCGCGGCTCCTTCCTGGCCCGGCTTGCGCATGTTGTAGGCGTTCACGGGCTGCGAGCGGTTGACCCACAGGGTATAGTACAGGTGGTCGGCGCGCGGATCGTCGGTGTTGGGATGCAGCAGGATGGTAAGTCCAAGGCTGTTCAGTTGCAGCCACGGCACGACGATCGGCAGCAGGTCGTTGGTGAAGCCGAAATAGAACGACGGCGTCACGTGGGGGCCGCGCGGCTCCAGGTTCCAGTTGCCCAACTCGACGGGAAAACGCTCCGCGGACCACTTGCGCAGCAGTGCGGCCTTCTCATAGGTGTCTTCGTCGAAATAGAAATGTGCGTGATAGCTCTTGATGTCGGTGTACGGGCGCGGCTTTTTCGGCAGACTGCGCTCCTCTCCCGGCCGCAGGCTCAGAGGCCGGGGCGTCGGCTCCTTGTATGTTTCGTAGCCCCATGGACTCTTCCCTGCGTCGGGCGGGGGGACGATTGGTTTGAAGGTCAGACCGCCGGGAGTTGCCACATCCTGGCCCGCTGCCAGGATGCTCCCTGTCATGACACCCGCCGCCGCCAGTCCGGCATTGACGATGAGTTTACGGCGCGTAGGCGACAGGAGATCAGCCCACTCCTGATCTTCCTCGGTATTGTGAACGATTCTTTCTTCGTCGGACATGATTCGCTCCTTTTGTTCTTTGCGCTTCCGCTTGCATCCGCTTAGCGAAAAGCGTTCAAAGAATGTTGCCGCCGGTCAACAGTGCTGGCCGGCGCCGGGATTCGTGAGATTGATGAATCGGCTACGACGTCGAACGATGATCTCACGGGCTACGCTGAGTATTCCACGCAAGTCGCCACCGCGTCCACATCTGGCCCTCGCCGCGATTCTCTCAACGTCTACTTCTCCTCTTTTGCCGGTTGTTCGGGATGACGCCTCCCGCGTGGTATGTCTGCTCTCCCGCCTCGATCGCAATGTTCAAGCGATTCTGCCGGGGCGGGAGAGGACATGTAGCAAACGCCGTGAACGCGCAGGGCGGGTTGATGGCCTGGTTGAAGTCGAGCGTGACAATACTCTCTTTCGGGGCGTCTTTCGGCGCTTCAGCATAGAGGAACCGCCCGGCAGGATAGGTCGTCTTCCCGCTGGTCAGATCCTTAAAGATAATGAATAGCTTGCCTTCATCGACGATTGGCTCCAGGCGATACTGTTGGCCCTGCAGGGTAAAGGTCAGCACTCCCGGACTCTTTGACTTTTCCACATCCCCGATCACATTGACGATCTCGATCTCCTTTGGCTGATCGTACGGAATGAATCTGGCTGCAATCCGGAAAGACTCTTGCACTGGATACCACCTCAGGCCGGTGAACTCCTTGCGGTTTCTGCTATGCCTGTCTTTCAACCGGACGCCATATCGCTGCCCGCGCTTGATTACCGTAAGACTGAGATCGGCGATCCTCAAAACATCCGGCGGCCCCTTGGCATCGGTCTTTACGTCCAGGCTGTGAATCGCCTTGCCTGCCAAACTCACATCGGCGTCCTCAACGACCTGCAGCGTGATCTTCCCTTCCTTTAGTAAGAAAGTCCCCGCTCGTGTCGGACCTGATCCCGACGGTAAGACAATCTCGTTGTCAGCGCCCGTGCCGAAGTTGTTCCGCCCCTCTTTTAGCCAGAAGAGACCCGTAACAGTCAGCCATCCATCATCGGCCTTGATGGTTGCCTCGCGTTCTGTTCGCCACGCATCGATCGACGCGTGATAGGTGTTTTGCCCCCAAGCGGTGCCGGTCAGAATCAGGATGGCTGAAAGGCCAAGGAGGCGATGTGTCGAGCGGATCGTTGTCATTTCCCCTTCTTCCCCTTCTGTTCGAAGCGGATTGATATGGATGAATGATGTGAACCTTAAGATCGAACTGCTTCAAACAAAGTCTTCCTGTCCGACGACCCGATTTCGCTTCTTGCATCGCTGACTTCAGACATTACTCTCCTCCTTTTGCTCCCACAAGACGAGAAGTAAGACCTCGCGGAACCACCTGCATGCACTCCCACAGGTGAAGGGGTCAGGCCCTCGATTCTGCGATTCGCCCTCTTATTCGTTGCTCCCAGTTTTCCCGTGTCTGTCGTGTTCCCCACCGAGGAGGGGCGCAGGGTTTGGTTGCGCCCATGTTGCGCTGCGTTCGTTGTTCCTCCGCGGGACGAGTCTTTTTGGCGACAGTCAAGCGGTGCCTGGATTATTGCGCAAGATCGTGACGCGCACCCCCTGCGACCTGCTTTGCATTGGACGACAAGATGGAGTATATCTTCACGGTCAAACGCTTAAGTTAAAGGGCGCTTACCAGACTGGGCACGCTGGAGGATCGAAACTCACGAAGCTCGCGCGCTCGAATCTCGTGTTTCCGGCTTGTCGATGCGGCAGGGAATGCCCACAACGGTGAGCGAGGTAAATGGGGCGCTTCGTGAGGTTGGTGATCGCCCGTCCTGGGCTTCATTGCGAGGAAGCAGAATCAACCAGCAGCGTTGAAGGATGATCTCTGGTCCCTTCTTGAAGCGATTTTCAGAAGAATGGAGTAGCAGGCAATGAGAAAAACAGAGGCTCTCACCCTCTCGGTTATTCTGACCGCTATGGCGATGGCGCCCGGAACCAGAGCTCTTGCTGTTCGTCGCGACTCTTCCGATGCGACACCTCTTCGAGTCGTTCAGTCGGCCGGCGGTGAATATGAAAACCTTGAAGCAGTTCTCGAAACGGCTCGCGGCAGTATTGTGATCGAGTTCTTTCCGAAGGATGCGCCGAAGCACGTCGAGTATTTTGTAAAGCAGGCACGAGCCGGCGCTTACGATGGGACGCTATTCCATCGGATGTTCAAGAATGGCTTGATTCAGGGGGGCGACCCTCTCACCAGGAATCCGGCTCCGGCCGCACGTGCGAAGTATGGCACGGGGGGGCTCAACGCCGGCCTGCCCGATGAAGTGAACAAGAATAAACACATCGGCGGCGCTGTCTCGGCTGCAATGATGTTGAACCCGGCGAACGCGAATGACGTCAAACCCGGAACCTCCGGCGCGCAATTCTTCATCGTGGTGGCTCCCCAGCCGATGCTTGACGCGAAGTTCACCGTGTTCGGGCGGGTAATTGAAGGGATGGACGTGGCCGCCGCCATCTCGAATGCGCCTGCTAACGCCCAGAACCTGGCGACCGATCGAATCGAGATAAAGAGAGTCACAATAAGAGGCAAAGCGCCGACCGTCGAGCAGATGAAGGCGATGAAGGGAACGATCGAGACTTCGGTGGGCACGCTGAAGATCGAGTTGCTTGCGGACGGGGCGCCGAACTCTGCGCGGGAGTTCGTACGCTACGTGAAAGCAGGCATCTATGATGGAGCGACTTTCTACCGCGTTTCAGCGAAGTATTACATGGAGGTTGGCTACCTTGACACCTGGCCTGCTGACAGTCCAAACAGAAAACGGTATATCAGTCTCTGGTCCATTCCGGCTGAGAAGAGCAGCGCCCAGCACGTTCGCGGAGTGCTTTCGATGCGCATAGGCCAGGATGGAACGACCAACTGGTACTTCTTCACCATTTCAAAGGACAATCCGGCGCTTGATGGCAAGGGTGTGATATTTGCAAAAGTAGTGGAAGGGCTGGAGGTCCTGGACAAGATTGCCGAGACGGAGCTTGATGGGGACAAGCCAAAAGACCGGATTGAGATCAAGAAGATTACGCTTCAGTAGGGATGATGTGTGAAGGATCACGCATCACGCATCACGCATCACTTTTCGTAAATCGCCTCACCTTTGCTAGAATTGGGTCGATGATTTTGGTGATCGACAACTACGACTCGTTTACCTATAACCTCGTCCAGTATCTCGGCGAGCTTGGGGCCGAGGTTCAGGTCTATCGCAACGACGCCATTACGGTGAGTGGAATTGCTCAACTGAAGCCTGAGAGGCTCGTCATTTCGCCGGGACCCGGGGTCCCTGCAGATGCCGGCATCACCGTTGCCGCGGTCAAAGAGTTCGCAGGTAAGATTCCCATACTGGGCGTCTGTTTGGGCCACCAGGCAATAGGAGAGGCTTTCGGCGGCCGGATCGTCCGCGCGCCATCGTTGATGCATGGAAAAACCTCAGAGATCCGTCACGATTCGCGGTCGATCTTTCGCGGATTGCCACCCGGCTTCAAGGCCACGCGTTACCATTCACTTATGGTTAAGAAGGAGGGCCTGCCAGACTGGCTCGAGATCTCGGCAACCTCGCACGATGGTTTGATCATGGCGCTCCGCCATAAGAAGTTTCCGGTCGAGGGTGTGCAGTTTCATCCGGAGTCGATAATGACCGAAAACGGAAAGATGCTGCTTGAGAACTTTCTGAAACTCTGACCCAGGCCCACAACCAGGGGAACAACAGCGAAAAGCAATGGAGTCGAAGACGAGACCCAAAGGAATATTGGCTGCGGGTGGTGTGCTCGACCGAATAGTCGACGCCAGGGCGAAGCGCGTCGCCGATCTTAAGCTCGCATTCCCGGTCAATGAACTTGTGACTCGATCCTACCAGGGCTCGACGCGCCCTCGATACTCGATGAGCGAAGCTCTTTCGCAGCCGGGGCGCACGAACATCGTTGCGGAGATCAAGCATCGCTCGCCCTCGAAAGGAGTCATCCGCGGGGAGTTCGATCCGGTGGCTATCGCGGCGAGTTATGAGAAGGCCGGAGCGGCGGCGCTCTCGGTGCTCACCGAGGAAGACTTCTTCGGCGGCTCACTCGCCCATCTGCGAGCGGTGCGAGAACGAGTCGCCCTCCCCTTACTGAGAAAGGATTTTCATTTTGACGAGTACCAGATCCACGAGGCGCTGGCTGCGGGCGCCGATGCCGTGCTGCTGATTGTTGCGATCCTCGAGGACGAATTGCTGACAGATTTGGTTGTGCTTGCGTCTGAGTTGAAGATCGACGCGCTGGTCGAGGTCCACACTGCTCGAGAGATGGAACGGGCAGTTGCAGCGGGGGCCCGGATAATCGGGGTCAACAATCGCGACCTGACCACATTCACCGTCGAGCTTGCAACCTCCGAGCGTCTCGCGGCGGCAGCGCCGCGCGACGCTGTCCTTGTCAGTGAGAGCGGCATCCACACCGGGCAGGACATCAGGCGGCTCAAGCAGGCCGGTTACAACGCTTTTCTTGTGGGTGAGCACCTCATGCGAGCGGCTGACCCCGGCGAGGCATTGAGCCGTCTGGTCGCGACTGCGGAGAGTGAATGAACAGGGTAAGGGTAAAGATATGCGGCATCCGGAGCCTGGAAGAGGCGATGGCCGCCGTTGAAGCGGGGGCCGATGCGCTGGGGTTTAACCTGTGGCCTCGAAGCTCGCGCTACGTTAGTCCCGAATCGGCGCGAGAGATTATTGCTGCGATCTCTCCC
Organism: Blastocatellia bacterium; assembly: GCA_036003885.1. Classification (GTDB taxonomy): domain Bacteria; phylum Acidobacteriota; class Blastocatellia; order UBA7656; family UBA7656; genus DASYSA01. The sequence continues at coordinate 8,427 of DASYSA010000399.1, forward strand.
TTCGTAAGCTGCGTCGGAGTCTTCGTCAATGAAGATGCAGGCCGAGTGCAGGAGTTGGCATTGGACCTTGGGCTTGGAGCCGTGCAGCTCCATGGCGACGAGTCGCCCGAGTTCTGCGCGAGCCTCGATTCCGTGAAGGTCATTAAAGCCATCAGGGTGGGGCCGGGGTTCGCTCCGTCAATGTTGAAGACCTATCGCGTGAGTGCGATTCTTCTGGATACGAAGGTCACCGGGAATTACGGTGGGACCGGCCGGAGATTCGATTGGCGTTTCGCGATTGAAGCCAGACACTATTCGCCGATTATTCTCTCGGGGGGCTTAAATGAGGAGAATGTCGCCGAAGCCATCGAGCAGGTGAGGCCGGCGGCCATCGACGTCTGCAGCGGTGTTGAAGCTGAACCGGGGCGCAAGGACCTTGATAAGCTGAGGAGCTTCATGGCTGCAGTCGATCGCGCCAACGAATCGTTTTCCGAGTGGCTTGTTTGAAAGAGGCTCGAGGTCCCGAAGAGCAGCAGGCTTAGAGACCTCCTGCCCAATCAAGAACCGTCAGGAGAAACAAGGTGCAGAATACTGAGGGGCAATTCTACCTGTTGCCGGATGCGCAGGGTCACTTCGGGGCTTACGGGGGTCGCTTCGTTCCTGAAACGTTGATGCATCCAATCGAGCAGTTGATCGCTGCGTACCAAGAGGCCAGGCGAGACCCGGAGTTCGAGCACGAGTTGGCCAGGTTGCTGACGGTCTTCGTCGGGAGGCCAACTCCGTTGATGCTGGCGCAGCGACTCACCGATAAGCTGGGCGGTGCGAGAATCTACCTCAAGCGCGAAGACCTCTGCCATACAGGCGCGCATAAGATCAACAACGCCGTCGGCCAGGTGCTTCTGGCGCGCCGCATGGGCAAGACTCGAATCATCGCTGAGACCGGGGCGGGGCAGCATGGAGTGGCGACGGCGACGGTCTGCGCGCTGATGGGGCTTCAATGTATCGTGTACATGGGCACCGAAGACATGCGTCGCCAGGAGCTGAACGTCTTTCGAATGAGGCTGCTTGGAGCAGAGGTCGTCGGCGTCGAAGCGGGTAGCCGCACTCTCAAAGACGCCATCAACGAGGCGCTTCGAGACTGGGTGACCAACGTTGAAGATACCTACTACCTGCTCGGCTCGGTTATGGGACCTCATCCATACCCGGCCATGGTTCGCGATTTCCAGAGGGTGATAGGCCGTGAAGCGCGCAAACAGATTCTGGAGGTCGAGGACCGCCTTCCCGATCTGTTGATCGCAAGTGTAGGCGGCGGCAGCAACTCGATAGGGCTGTTCTATGAGTTCCTTGCGGACCAGAAAGTTCGAATGGTTGGAGTCGAAGCGGGTGGAATCGGCACGCAACTGGGCGAGCACGCCGCGCGCTTCAGTGGCGGCAGGCCCGGTGTTCTTCAAGGTACCCGCAGCTACATTCTGCAGGATGAGAATGGCCAGATTTCCACCACCCACTCGATTTCGGCCGGACTCGACTATTCAGCAGTTGGGCCCGAGCACGCGTACCTGCATGACATCGGCCGCAGCTCGTATACCTCGGCGAGCGATGCCGAAGCCCTTGCGGCGTTCGAGCTGCTGGCGCGGCTGGAAGGCATCATTCCGGCGCTCGAGAGTGCGCACGCAATCGCGGAAGTCATAAAGCTGGCGCCTTCTATGCGGGCGGACGAAATAATAATCGTCAACCTCTCGGGCCGCGGCGACAAGGATGTGAACACGGTGGCGCAGTTGCTATCGGAGCGTGATGCGTGATGCGTGAAGAGTGAAGGATGATACCGGTGTATCACGCATCACGGATCACGCATCACGCATCAACCTTCACGCATCTTGCATCACGATTAAGGTTAACAAGTGAATCGCATTGAACTGAAGTTTTCCCAGCTCAAACGCGCCGGCCGTAAGGCTTTCATTCCCTATATCACCGCCGGCGACCCCGATCTTGATTCGACTGCCGAAATCATCCTTGAACTCGAACGGAGCGGCGCCGACCTGATCGAGCTCGGAGTTCCGTTCTCTGATCCGATGGCCGACGGACCCGTCATCCAGCGAGCTTCAGAGCGGGCTTTGAAACACGGTGTCAGCGCGCGCGATTGCCTGGCGATTGTAAGAAGAGTCCGCAAGAGCAGCGAGATACCAATCGTGTTGTTCAGCTACTTGAATCCTCTGCTGGCACTTGGTGTCGAGGCGCTCGGCGCTCGGCTGCGTGAGGCGGGAGTTGATGGCGTCCTTGCGACGGATCTGGTTCCAGAGGAAGGCGGCGAGTTCACTCGAGAGTTGCACTCGGCGGACATCGACACCATCTTCCTGGTTGCGCCTACCAGCACGGATGAGCGGCTCAAGCTGGTGTCGGATTCCAGTAGCGGATTCGTCTACGCAGTCTCCCGCACTGGGGTCACAGGAGTGAGGCAGAGCTTGTCCGAGGTTGCCGCAGAACTCGTAAGACGCGTTCGGCGGTTTACCGATCTGCCGGTGGCGGTAGGCTTCGGCGTTTCGAACGCAGAGCACGTTCGAGACGTGTGGAACCACGCGGAGGGTGCCGTCGTCGGTAGCCGTATGGTCGCCGAGATAGAGGAGAGTGCAGGCGGATCGGACGTGGTTGCGCGGGTGGGCGCGCTGACCAGATTGCTCGTTTCATCGAGGAATTCCGCATGAAGAAATTCGAAATGCGAAATGCGAAATTCGAAATGGGAAGTGCGGAATGTGCCGGGTGAACGGCGAAAGGCCCGCATGTCGAATTTCGAATTTCGAATTTCGCAT
>DASYSA010000400.1:0-7864 GCA_036003885.1 Blastocatellia bacterium
TATGGCGAAGGACATCCGGTCTGTCAAGCACGGCTTTGGGTATGCACGCGGTCACACTCTGATGGGTCTGACCGGCGATTCTGATGACGCTCGGGACAATGAGAACGAAACGAAATTCGACTGAGGAGGTTGTGCGCAGGCAGGAAGTCACAGGACTGGTTTCTCGTTTCTACTCAACCGAGGCGCGCCGGCATGCGGCTCCCCGGCCATAAACCTGCGGTAAGCGAAGGTGCCACGAATCCCGTTTACAAATAGCAACCCGAAGACAATAGCACTGATGAGCGTCCGGACAATGTCGGTTACGCTGTGATCGTTAAGCAACCACCAAATCACCTCCGGCAGGAAAAGAACCAGACCCGCGACGGCTGCCACCTGCGATAATCTCCAAATCCCGATAGCGATGGCGCCGAAGATCACAGCGGCGATCAGCAAGGCCGCCGCGTTCAAGCCAAAAAAGACCGCTTTGAATGCCGCCCATGCAGCGAATGCCAGCCCGATAACCACATTGAGAATGGCCGCCGCGAATCCCTGGATAGCGGCCTTACGCGCGCTCTCAAGATCGCGGATTTCGGGCCACCACTGTTCCTGAAGACTGAGAATACGACCCATCTCGACTCCGGGGTTAAAACTCGATGACTCCAGTTGGCGTGGTCCCTTTTGTCGAGTTTCTTAGACCAATGCTTGAGCGAAGTCTTCCATCAGATCATCGGTCGCTTCGATCCCCACCGACAATCGAACGAGCCCTTCTGTAATCCCGGCATGCTCCCGATCCTCGCGCGACATCCCCGAATGCGACGTGGTGGCCGGCCGCGTGATAAGCGTTTCGATTCCGCCCAGACTGGGCGCTACAATCGGCAGGGTCGTCCTTCGTATGAAGTCCTCCGCCTTTTCGGTGCCGCCCTTCAACTCGAGACTCAGCACACCGCCGAAGCCTTCGAACAACTCGCGCGCGCGCGCGTGTCGCGGGTGACTCTCGAGTCCTGCATAGTTGACGCGTGCGACCGCGGGATGGCCTTCGAGGAACTGGGCGAGCTTGAGTGCGCTCTCGTTCTGAAACCGGACTCGCAGCGCGAGGGTCTTCACGCCGCGATGCAGCAGAAACGCCGCATGCGGATCCATCGTACCTCCAAGGTGGTTGAGCTTATGGGTGATCCTCCGGATGAGATCCGCGCTGCCGATGCACGCCCCGGCTACGATGTCCGAGTGGCCGTTCAGATACTTGGTCCCGCTGTGAAGCGACAAGTCAAAGCCATGCTCCACCGGGCGAAAGTTGATGGGGCTGGCAAAGGTGTTGTCGATCATCGAAACCAGGTTGTGAGACCTCGCGAATTCGACCACCGCCTTCAAGTCTGAAACCTGCAGCAGAGGGTTGGTCATCGTCTCGACATAGATCGCCTTCGTGTTGGGCCGCACCCGGCTCTCCCACGAAGCGGGATCGTCTCCGTCGATGAAGGTGTATGAGAGGCCAAATCCGGCGAAGTCTTTGGTCACCAGGTCGTGAGTGCCTCCATACAAACAGTCCTGCACCAGGAGGTGATCGCCGGCAGATAATACTGTCAGCAGCGACGTGGAGATCGCAGCCATGCCGCTTGCTGTTACGAGTGCGGCCTCCGCGTTCTCCAGCGCCGCCAGTTTCTTGTGGATCGCAATATGGTTCGGCGTGTTGTTGAGCCGAATGTATTTGATGTCGTGGTAGCTCGATTCGCCCTGGTACTCGAACATCGCCGACTGAAAGATCGGAACGGTAACTGAGCCGTGTATCCGCGGTTCAGGTTCGCCAGCGTGGATGAGCTTGGTCTCGATGTGTTTGAAATTCTTGGCCATATCAAATCTCCCTCGGTGGATTGTGCCTCAAACCCTTGCCGGTTACTACAGCCAAACGACGAAAAAAAAGGGCCGGCATTGGATGGTTGTCATTTGTCCGTGGTCCGTAGTCCGTTGTCCAAACTCTAAGGGATCTTCCAATCCAAGGTTCCTCCCAACGGACAACTGACCGGGGACAACTGACTATTTCGGCAGATTCTCTATTTGAACCGGCTCCACCGGTTCGGCCAGTTCGAAACCAAAGACCTCCGAATAAAAGTACAGCTCCGCATCGAGCGACCGCTTGATGTTTTCGGCGCGGCGAAAGCCGTGTTGCTCGCCTTCAAACGGGATGTAGGCTACGGGCAGGCCTTTCTTTCGCACGGCTTCGAACATCATCTCGGTCTGATTTGGCGGAACCACTTTGTCTTCGAGGCCCTGAAAAAGAATCATCGGGCAGGAGATCCGGTCGGTGAAATGTATGGGCGAGCGTTGTTGATATAACTCCTTCGCTTCGGGGTAGGGACCGACGAGGCTCGTGTTGTAGCGTGACTCGAATTTGTGACAGTCCTGTTCGAGGGCTTCCAGATCGCTCACACCGTAGTAGCTGGCGCCTGCCTTGAAGACGTCGCGGAAAGTCAGTGCCGCAAGCGTTGTGTAGCCGCCGGCGCTGCCCCCTCGAATGATCAGCCGGTTTGAGTCTGCTTCGCCGCGCTCGACGAGGTAGCGCGCACCGTTTACACAATCGTCGACGTCCACGATCCCCCACTGGCCGTTGAGCCGCTCGCGATAAGCGCGGCCGTAGCCGGTGCTTCCGCCATAGTTCACATCGAGCACGCCAATGCCCCGGCTGGTCCAGTACTGGATACTTAGCTTCAGCGTAGTAGTGGTCGCGCCAGTTGGCCCCCCGTGACTTATCACCAGCAGCGGAGGCCGTTCCTCGGCCGGAGCAATGTAGTCGTGGTTCGTCGGCCCATAGAAGAATGCATGAGCGGTGAGTCCCTGTTCAGTCGGAAACTCGATGGCTCGTGGGACCGATAAATAGCCTGTATCTACCTCGACATTGCTTGAACGCCGCAACACTTCGATGCGACGGGTCTCGAGGTCGAGTTGCACCAGCGACATCGCCTCGGTGGGTGAACCACCCAAAAAGAATGCGCGCCCGGGCGCAGCGCGCACACTCGATATCTCGCTGTATGCGGTGTCGATGGTATCCAGCCTGAGCGTTTCCGTGTCGAGCGTTGCAAGCCGCCAGGCGCCCCGATCGTTGTAGGTGCACACGATTCGCTTTGCCGATTCGAATGCATAGGTCGACATGCGAAAGACCCATTGTGGCCCCCCGAACTCCGCCTTCATATCACAGATCTGTTCTACCTCGGTCTCGCGCCTGCGGTAGAGGTTCCACCAACCAGAGCGATCCGAGACAAAGTACAGGTTTCCGTCGGGCGACCACTCGGGTTGAAAGATCGACTCGCTCTTACCGCCGGCGATCCTCTCGGCTTGACCGAGTGACCCGTCGTGATTGACTACTGCGCACCACAATTCGGCGCCGTCCCAGGGCATATTCGGATGATCCCAAGCCATCCAGGCGAGTGCCCTTCCGTCCGGGCTCAAACGGGGCGAGGCGTAGAAGTCGTTTCCGGCGGCGAGCACCTTCACGCCACCGCCATCGAGGTCGATGGCCACAATCGTATTAATGGACTCGCGGCTGGGCCCGGTCTGGTCCTCCCGCACCGCGATGATTCGTTCGCGTCGCCGGTCGACTACGCCGTCTGCGTAGCAGAGATTCTCGCCGCCGGTGAGCTGACGCGGTGCGGCCTGGGCAGGATGATGATAGATCCGCTGATCATCGAAATTCGAAGAATAGACATCGCCATTCCCGCCTATGACGTAGGCGCCGCCGCCGTATTCATGAACGCGAGTGCGAGCGTTAAAGCCGGGTGGGGTCTGATCGGTCATTCGGCCATCGGGCGCGCGCCGAACTATGACGCTGCGCCCATTTTCAGAAGGCCGGCTCTCGATCCAGTAGACATCCTCACCATAGACCTGGAGATCGCCAAGCCCGATAGTTCCGGCCACAATCAGGTCGGAAGTGATGGGTGATTTCCAGGAGCCATACGGCCGCACTCGCACATGGGTCATGGTTCTTGATTCTCCTCGTTTGGTTCTTAGACAAGTGATCGAACGGACACAAGCGCGCGAATGATCTCGTCCTTTCCGATTAGAACACCTTAAAGAGAGTGTGTCTTATTCTATCACAGGCCTCGTGCAACGCGGATGCGCCTCACAGCCTTCTGGGAGAATCCAGGGACAGAATCCGAATCGAGGAATCGAGTGCCTGACCCCCGGTCACGTCAACTCCATAGCGCGGAGCGCATAGACCCCTACGCCAAGCCGGCACGCGTACTCCTCTGCTACCAACGCGTGATTGCCCTTTCCAGCATCGGGGCGGGACAACCCAGTCACCCTCGATAGCTCGCCCACTACAGTCATACCCGCTCCGTTCAAGTAAGCCCGAGCGATAGCACAGAGCGCGGCCTCGCGCCTGACCTTCACCGACAGAGGTTCGGGAAATCGCCCTTCGGCAAGCATCCAGATGTAAGTGAACGACGGCTCGTACACCACGTCTCCGGGAATGACCTTCATCGCTCTCTGCAGTTCGTCGATCGAGCGAGTGAAACGCGCCCGTTCCGTGACTCCTGACTCCTTCCGAAGGTCCCCCGTCGCCATCTCCCACTCTCGACGCAGAACCTTCAGCACCGCGCGCGCATCCGGCGACAGCCTGTCGCCCTCCGCCCTTCGAGGCACGCCCCACAACGCATTGAAGTGCGGGATCAAACCGGGTGCGATGAAGGTCGATCGCCCTTTCACAAGCTTTGCGTAATAGACACGCCCTCGGCGCATGACTTCGTCTTTGATAAACCAGGCGAGACTGCTTTCAGGATCTTTCTGAACGTTTCGAGGCATGTACGCATCGCGGCGGCCGCAGACTGCGGTATAGAGCGACGGGCCGGGCCTGCGAGCATCCGTGAGCGTCGCACAGAAGCCGAGGCTTTCAACCATGTGTTCGGCATCGAGGGCGGTTTCGACGCGCAGTTCGGGTAGCCGCCGCCACATCTGGTCGCGGTAGGCCTCGATCTCTTCGGTCAGTGCTTTGGTCATGTGGCTTGCGGCGCATGATTATACAGAACCGAGGGATCCTGCCAGAGCCTTATCAATGCGGATGTGCTGTGAGACGAGAAATACTGCTGCTTTTGATGGCGCCGTCCTTTAACACCCTTCTTTAAGGAGACTGTACGAAAACCCCAACCGGGAGGTTGGGGATCCTTCACTTCAACCTGCTTCTCGCGAATCCCCAACCTGCAAGCTGTGGGATTTGCCTTGGGCAGCTCCATTGTGTTACCGCCTACGCCCGATAACCGCCAGAATTCTTCTCCGCCCGCCAATGGACCGGTAACGCGATATGTTGTGCGCTTTCACTGACTCGCGCTTGCATATAGTGGATGCAGCGCCGATATAGAGTGACGGACGTTCCGGTGTTCCTTGAAGATTCTTGACAGGCTCACCCTGTCAACGGATACTTAGCTTCGATTCAGGGTTCTGCAAGAATTTCTGCCTCCTAAGTTGTAGTACCGCCAATTAGACAACCGGAGCTGCTCCTCAGCAGTCACGTATCGAAACGAAGTCACGTATCGCACGAATTACATTCCTCACTCATAAATGTGTCGTGCGATGAAGTGGGAGAACAAGAAGAATGACCGATATTAACTGGGCCGGTCTATTGGACCAGGAGGACGTCGAAGCCCTGTGGAACGGACTTTTCCAACTGCTCTCCCGCCATCCGGCCGTTCGGCCTCTCCACTTCGCCACTGACGGCGCCGCGGTCTCCTCGCCAATGGAGATTAACGCCGACCTCACACAGGAGCTCTTTCTGGAGTTGTTCCAGAAGCGGCGCTTCGACTACTACGTCAACAACGGCTATAGCAGCAAAGAGATTGAAAACGAGATCGCGCACATCGAAGTGCCCAACCTGGTGGGCGCACGGCTGCGCAAGCGTTATCCCGAATCATTCCGAATGGCGAGGCGAGTCAGCTCGCTGCTCAAGACCAGCTCGCGATTCCGCCGCTTCGGAATCGATGATGAGATCGAGCCGGAGGCTCAGCAGCGCAAGCGGGGCCGGCCGCCGAAATCTGCCGCCAAGGTAGCAGATCCCACTTCCGCCGACGTTGAAGACGAGGCCGAGATCGAGGTGGCCTTCGATGTGGAGGAAGAGGAGCCGGTCGCCGCTAAGACAAACGGGGGCCGCCGCGGGCGGATGGTGTATCAGATATTCGGCCTTCGAGAATGGCCTCGGTCCAAGCCGATGGGGGACTCGGGCCATTTCCCGGAACTGATAAAGACCGTCCCGGTGCGACGCCGCGACACGCGACTGGTGGGACGCTCGGGCGCGTCACAGTTAATACTCTCCAACCCCGAGCTTGAAGCGCTGATGGTCGAAGTGCTCATAGCGATAGACTCGCCGAGTGATGTGCGAACTCTCAGGCAGTTAGTGCTTTCGAAAATACCGCTTCAGGATTACAACCTTGCGTCGCTCGACGAAGAGCTCGGAACGGGAAACGGCTCGACGTTGCGGCGCGACCCTTCGTGCAGTCGCGAGACACCGGAGGGGGCGTTGCTGCGCATTGAGAGGAACAGAGAGGCTGCGGAGATGGCAGATCAGTTCCTGAGCTCGCTGCGCCGCGCGGTCAACAACAACTCGCGCAGATTCTCGAGGCTGCTGTCGACCCTTTGGCACTGCTACTACGACCCGGAGGGCCCTTCGCAGTTGGAGATCGCCGAGATGCTGGGAGTCAGCGATTCACTCATAAGCGACAATCGACGGTTAATCGAATATGAGCTGAAGAAGTTGAAGTTATCTCGTGAAGATGGTCCGGTTTTTGCGGAATCGCTCCAGCAGTTGATTGTGCCATCCAGCGTCGCCAACTAGACAGCTCCCTCGCTCTCGTCCTGCCTGGAGCGGCCCTAACGCGATCGTAGCCGTCGCTCGCACATCGTGAAACATGGCTGATGAACTTCCACCCGAGGTCACAAAACTCCATGACGCGCTTCGGCGCCTTGCCGGAGTGCATGACACCAGCAGTGGCATCGAGTGCGTCGATGGTGTTACTGCGGAGCATCTTCGGCTCGCCTGTTTCGCACAGCTACCTCACGGCGCGATGCGTCGGACGGACGGTGCGGTTCCCAACGAGGTTCAGGTTCAGGTCGAGTTCCGCGTCGAGCCATCCCCGGAAGGCTGGCGGAGCCTGGAGTTCCTGGCGTGGTGGATTCGCGATTCAGCCCGCGGCGGCTTGCCCATTCAGTTACGCCCGTTTGCGCTGCCGCCGACCCTTGGGTCCAATGTTCAGTTGGAACACACACTTCGGTTTCACATTGACTACTTCTTCACCCACCCCTCGCGCGAGATTGAGCCGGTGCTCGCAGCCGTCAGCGAGTTGGCCGACGATCTCAACCAGACCATTGAGATCTACGAGCTGTCTCTTCGCAACCGTGGCGGTCCATCACTTTTCTCCAAATGACCGTTGACGGGGTCAGACCCTCGATTTTGCGATTCTCATTTGAGGCAGACGCCGGATCAAGCACACTCGATCTGGCCGAGCAAATTCTTACTTCACCAGCCAGGTCGCAAACCGCATCCAGGCATCCGTACCTGCCAGCATCAAACGCAGCGGTTGAGACGCAACGATCAGCGGTATAGCCCAAACGAACACCCGGTGGAGCCTGCGATTCTTGACCGTGTCGAAAACAACACAGCCAAGCACAAAAACGTCGGTCAGTCCAAAGAATACAAATGGGCCGCCCGTCTCGATGAATTGCAGCGGGATACGAGCGATGGCCGGGGGCAGCAGACTCAGAGCCGCCAGCAGCATTAGTCGCTTGTGTATATCCATGCGACGGCGGAAGCAGAGTGCCGTTCCGACCAGGATGGCGAATACCAGCATATCCCCCAATGGTATGACAAGGAACGCGAGTGGCTGCGGGCTTGAGGAAGAATCCCGTGCAG
>DASYSA010000401.1:0-6191 GCA_036003885.1 Blastocatellia bacterium
TCGGAATAGGCTGCCTGGTTCAGAGTGCCGGTGAAGATTCGATCGCTGCCGATCGCGCGTCTCGCCGCTTCCGCTGCCCCTTCGCTTATCTCAACGCCGGCCCTATCCCATCGCGCTGCGTCGAGCGCCCTGAGGAAGAAGCCCGAGCCGCAACCGACATCGAGTATACGTCCTGAGGTGAGCTTGCATGCGCTCAGAAACTGAAGCTTATCCGCCTGCGACGACGCGATCCATTGCTGCGCTGGTTCGTTCTCCATTCCCCAGTAGTCATCAGGGTAGAACGACGCAAGCTCCTCTTCGACCATTGCCGGCAGCGTGCGAAGGACGCCGCACCCGCCGCACTCGGCGATCCAGAAGTCCTGATCCGAGTTGCGGAGGCGGTCCCTGGCGGGATAGAGATGTCGTACCACGGAAGTTCCGCACAAGTTGCAGGCCATTGATGACGAATTCGCCGGTTGAACCAAGTATCTCCTCTGATGTGATATCCCGGAACGAAGTCACGCGGGCTGCGGAAGAACCCGATTATGCCACTAAGACACAAAGCCGCGCCAAGCCAAAGATCTCACTGTGGACCCTTCGCGCCTTAGTTGGCGAGAAGGAGTTTTCAGCGCGTGCTGAGTCCGATTCCCAACCTCGAGTTTTGCCTGATATGATAGTGAGCCACTGCCGATTGGCAAACTCGAAACAGGAGGGTTGATATGATCCTCAGGCTTGCGGTTTCAAGTATATGTGTAGCCGTTCTTGCTGTGAGTGCTCATGCCGCCATCGGTAAGCGGAACAGTGCCGCCGAACCGCAGGATGCGCGGGACATCAAGGCGGTGCTCGACCGCCAGGTGGAGGCGTGGAACCGGCGCGACCTCGAAGGTTTCATGCGCGGCTACTGGCATTCTGAGCAATTGAGCTTCTACTCGGGCGCGACGAAGACCACGGGTTGGCAGGCGACGATCGACCGCTACCGCAAGAGGTATCAGGGCGAGGGGCGTGAGATGGGCCACCTCGACTTCTCTGATCAGCAGCTCGACATGCTCGGGCCACGTGCTGCCTTAGTGCGTGGCAGGTGGAGGCTCAAGACCGGTTCCACTCAGGCGGGAGGCCTGTTCACGCTGATATTTCGCAAGTTCGATGACGGCTGGAAGATCGTGCACGATCACACGGGATCAGAGTGACCTCCTTCCTGTGACAACTCTCGCCGGACAATACCCTGTGACGCCAAGCGCCGGAGCGGGGCTTGAGTTCGTCGTCCTGCTAGCTAACATAATCGACCGATCCGATCGCGTCGCATAATGCTTTGAGGAGCTCGGCCACCGGCACGTGCTCAGGGTGAGTGGCGTACGCTTGAAGCGCATCAAGATCGTCGTAGGTTGCGACCAGAACCAGATCCCACGAGCGCGGCAACCTCAGCACATCCTCGCCCAGTTCGAATGTTCTTATGAAATCGATCTTATCCGGCAGTCCGCGAAGGCCGGAGATTCCTGCTTCACGTTCAGCCGCGCTGATGTCGGGTTTGAACTTAAAGAAGACAACGTGTTTTATCATAGAGATCTCCCGCGATGTAGCTGGTTATCAGTTTGTGGCCGGCGACTCGACATAGTAGTCAGCCTCTCCTGTGCATGCAAGGCACAAGGGCAATAGTCGCCGTGTTGCGGTCAGGACAACAATCGAGTTAACGAATCAGGGTGAATCCCCCAGCCCAACAATCCTGCCAATCCCATAAACACGCCGAGGACCGTTGGAATCATCGACACCCAATATAACCACCTCTTGCCGGTCAGAGCGGTGAGCGCAAGGAGCGATATCGCTATCGACAACAGTGCGTCGGACAAATCAAACTGATCGTCATGTGTGTTTAACTGATTGTATCTCTGGTCCGCCCCCTCCGCATCGGCCTGTTGTACCTTTTTCTTCTCTGATTGCTCCTGCCCGATTGCCTGGTATTTTGCAATCTCCGCTTCGTAAACTGCTCGAACATTCTGGGGGGCCGAAGCCTCCTGAGCGGCCAACTGCGCCGCTACGGCGTTTGCTACTTCCTCCCGAATGTTTCGGGCCTGATACCAGGAGTAGCTGTCTATCTTGTCGGCCTGGGCCTGTTGCATTGCTTGAACGATATTGTCGTCCTTGACCTTACATAGCCCCATAAAAGTCGCCAGCAACGCGACCGCTATGGCCACAAGTGTGTTCAACTGGCTCTTTGATTTTGCCGATTCTTGATCTTGCCCCTGGGCGTATTCCATCGGATCTGGGTCCATTCCTAAACCTCTCCTTTCTGAATTTGGTTCGCGTGAAGTATATACCTGGTGGCAGGGCTCCCGCGTCATCCTGATTAGCTCCTGCTGTACGCGCGGGGCGGCTGGTATAATGACAACTCATATTTTTCCGGGGGGCCATCTCAGGATGTCTAAAATCAGGGTGTTGCCGGACTCGCTCGCAAACAAGATCGCGGCAGGCGAAGTTGTCGAGCGGCCGGCTTCGGTGGTCAAGGAGCTACTCGAAAATTCCCTCGACGCGGGCGCGCACAAGATCGACATCGAGATTGAAGGCGGCGGTAAGCGGCTGATTCGAGTTGTCGACGACGGCGAAGGTATGACTCGTGACGATGCGATCGTGGCATTCGAACGCCACGCGACCTCGAAGCTTCGCAGTTCCGATGACCTCGATGCCATCCTTACTCTCGGCTTTCGCGGAGAGGCGCTGCCTTCGATCGCTTCAGTATCACGCCTGTTTCTTCGCACCAAGACGGAACACGACAGAGAGGGCACAGAGGTTGAGTTCAATGGTGGAAAGTTGGTTGCCGTGCGCGACCTGGCCTGGCCCGGAGGCACCGAGATCGAGGTCAAAGACCTCTTCTTCAACATTCCGGCGCGCCGCAAGTTCCTCAAGAGCGATGCCACCGAGAGCGTTCACATCACTAACCTCGTGCAGCACTATGCGCTGGCAAATCCACATATCTCATTTCTCCTCGTGAACAACGGGCGCGACACCATTAGAGTGACGCCGGCGAGTTCGCTAAAGGAGCGCGCCTACCAGGTACTCGGCGGCGCGCTGCTCGGCAAGCTTACCGAAGTCAACCACGAAGCGGACGGCCTCCGGGTTCTCGGTTTTGTGTCGAATCCCCAGGAACGCCGCTCCTCGCGCGATGCGCAGTATCTGTTCGTGAATCGCCGCTTCGTGCGCGATCAACTGATAGGCCGGGCAATAGCAGAGGCCTATCGGTCGATGATGCCCTCGGGTTCCCACCCGGCGGTGATACTGTTCATGGATCTTCCGCCGTCAGAAGTCGATGTCAATGTTCATCCAGCGAAGACCGAAGTTCGATTCCTCCACGAGAACACCATCCTCGGTTTTATTCGAGGTGGAGTGGAGAGCGCCCTGGCTGCGACTCAGCCGGTGACACAGTTTCCTAGAGTTTCGAAGCGAGACGACAAGGAGCCGAGCGGCGCAGGGCCGGCGGAGCGAGCGGCAGTGATGTCGGTGGAGCCGTCCTTCTCGCCTGACGAGCCTCTGGAGATCTCTCGGCCTCTCTCAGTCCCCCCGCTGGCGCCTTCGCACGTATCGCGTGCAGTGGACCCTCAGGTTGCCGGCGGAGCCGTGGCTGAGAAAGAGCTCGATCCGTTTGTAATCGCGGACTTGGACTCAATCGCTCTGTTTGAAGCCGATGCCGCCTTCGGGCGCCAAGGCGTAGGAGCAGTCGCCGATCACGGAATGGCTACCGATATTGACCGCTTCGAGCCTCGACTCGAAGAGACTCCTCTGCCGGGACTCGGGCATGGCATCAAACCGCTGGGTCAGATCAGGGACAGTTACATTGTCGCCACTGATGAAGAGGGCTTACTGCTACTGGACCAGCACGTGGTTCACGAGCGCATCCTGTTTGAGCAGTTCCGCGACGTCCGGCTCGCGAGGCCGCGTGAGATTCAGCCGATGTTGATACCCGAGACGCTGGATCTAAGCCCCGCCGAGGTTGAGGCGTTCAAAGTTGTACAGCCTGAGCTCGAGGCAATGGGGCTGGAGGTGATGGAGTTGTCGGGCCGCACGATAGCGGTCAAGACGGCGCCCGCGGGCATTAGCTCGGCTGATGCGGTTTCGCTTGTGCGCGAAGTGCTGGCAGTGGTCGAACGGGAGCGCCGCAACTTCACGATTGAAGACATCCGCGATTCTATCGCCGCCGAGCTCGCCTGCAAGGCTGCGATCAAGGTGAATATGCCGCTGACCGCCGAAAAGATGCAGTGGCTAATCGACGAACTGATGAAGACCAGGAACCCGATGACCTGTCCGCACGGCCGACCCATACAGATGCGCTTCGGGTTGCGGGACATTGAAAGAGGATTCAAGCGACCCGTATGAAGAAGTAATTCGCCCGTTGCCGCCCACGCACATTGCCCCACCCTTGATTCAATGGTCTCGGGATCTTGAAGAGCCCGGCCTTCGAGGATCTGAATCAATAATTTACTGTCCAACGAATGCTGGTATAATGGACGAAGTTTTGAGAAGTCATTTGGCGTCCGCTTATCGCGCCGATACCCGCGATAACGAGGAGGAAGATTCGAATGAATGAAAACAGCGAATCGAAGCCGCCCTCTTTGAATATTATTGAGTCACCCAGGGATCTCGTCACCCTACTGTCGGAGAAGGTTGTCGGGCAGGCGGCGGCTACGAGAGCGATTGTACCCTACGTTTACATGTGTCAGGCCGGACTCGCTCCCGAGGGCCGCCCGGCGGGAGTCTTCCTTCTTCTGGGTCCGACCGGGACGGGGAAGACCCGAACTGTAGAGGCAATAGGCGAGGTGTTACACGGTAGCCCAAAGAATGTTCTCAAGATCGACTGTGGTGAGTTCCAGATGGAACACGAAGTTGCAAAGCTCATCGGATCACCGCCCGGTTATCTTGGACACCGCGAAACGATGCCGCTGCTCAACCAGCAACAACTGACTGCAATCACCAGCAAGGACTGCGATCTTTCGCTGGTTCTGTTCGATGAGATAGAGAAGGCTGCACCTTCTATGACGCAACTCCTGTTAGGCATTTTGGACAAGGCGATTCTGAGGCTCGGAGACAACACGACAGTGAACTTCGAGAAGAGCCTGATCTTCTTCACGAGCAATCTGGGCGCGCGCGAGATGATGAAGGAGATTCGACCCGATTTTGGATTTCAGTCGGCGATGACCAGAGACCGCTCGAACACCACATCAAAACTGGAGAGCATAGCGTTGGCGGCGGTGAGGAAGCGATTTTCGCCGGAGTTCGTCAACCGGATCGATGCAATTGTGACCTACCAGCCGCTCGACGAGGAATCGCTTTCAGCCATTCTGGACCAGCATCTGGAGGAGTTGCAGAGGCACGTGAACACTCGGTTGGGCGCGCGATGCTTCAATCTGGATGTGCCGCCCGAGAGCCGGCAGTTCCTTCTACGAAAGGGCACGAGTGAGGAGTATGGCGCGAGGGAACTGAAGCGAACGCTACACCGGCTCGTGACTCAACCGCTTGCGACCATGGTTGTAGGCGGTGAGATGGAGCCAGGGGCCACGGTGCGGTTGACGTTGAACGAGGACAATGAGGGCCTGACGCTAAACACCGTCGAGGAACGCGTGATAGCCCCGGCTCAACATCCCAGGGTCTTGATTGTAGATGACAACAATGATCTGTTGCTGTTCCTCGAGCGGCTGCTCCAACAGGCCGGTTGGGAATTGTTGACGGCCCTGTCGGCGACGCAAGCCCGCGAGATATTTGCCAGGCAGCGGCCGAGTATGGTGTTACTCGACTATATGCTGGGAGACGATGACGGCGTGAGACTGGCATTGCAATTTCAGACCCAGGCGCCCCAGACGCAGGTCATCATCATGACCGGCGGCGAATTGCCGCCCGAAGACGAGACCATCTGCCGGGCGCGCGACATTCCAATTCTGCGAAAGCCTTTTTTGGGCAACGACGTGTTGGCCTTGATTCGTACGCGCCTTACTCGAGCTGCTTCAGCACCTCGCCGAACGTTCTGAGACGGTTTATGGTCTTTGGTTCTCTATTCTTGAGTTCTCGTCCGTTCAACCACAAATCAAAAACCGTGAACCATCAACCGTCGTTCCTAACCCGCGCTGTCGACTAGAAACATCAAATTGACCTTTACCGTTCAAGCAGAACTAGCCAGCTTGACCGAACAAGAGCGGATTGAACCTTGGTCGATCCCGGCATAAGACCTTTCA
>DASYSA010000402.1:0-3329 GCA_036003885.1 Blastocatellia bacterium
GAATCCTTACGCAGAGTGGGAAGGCGACCTGAAGAACATCGTTTATGAAGACGACAAGCACCTCACCATCCTTCGGAAGTTGAAAGACGCGGGGGTGCCGGTCGTGTCGCTGTTTCTGTCAGGCCGGCCGCTCTGGGTGAACCCGTTTCTCAACGCATCGGATGCTTTTGTCGCCGCGTGGTTGCCGGGAACCGGGGGGGAAGGAATCGCCGATGTGCTGTTGCGCGCGCCGGATGGGAGCGTTCGCAACGATTTTCGCGGAAAGTTGTCATTCTCCTGGCCGAAGCTCGCGACGCAGACCGTTTTGAATCGCGAAGACGCGGACTACGATCCGCTGTTTCCACTCGGCTTCGGCCTCACCTCTAAGGGCCGCCGCGAACTTTCTTCGCTGCCGGTCGACACCAGTGGTGTCAAAGAAATCCGAGAGAACACGATTTTCGTCGCCGGACACTCAGAACCGTGGAAGCTGCACGTCGACGAACGCTTGATGAGTCAGGATGAAGCCGGCGGTCGTCGAATCCTTCGATGGCCGGGCGGCGAGCGTCGCGAAATATCTCTCAGCGGTACTCAGCCGGTCGATCTCACGACGAAGACGAAAGAAGGTTGGAGTCTGGCGGTCGACGTGATGATGGAGAAGCGTCCCACGCTTCCGGTTGCGTTGAGCATGGGCGCAGGAACCGTCGACATCGCGCCACGCCTGCGATCGATCCCCCTCGGCGTATGGCGAACGATGCGCTTTCCTCTCCGATGTTTTGCGGGAGCTGGCGCAGACATGAGTCGGATCGACACTCCGTTTCGGCTCTCGACGGCTGGTGAGTTAGAGCTGCGATTCGCGGACATCGAGTTGACGCCGATGAAGACGCAGACTGCGTGTCCGGCGGTGATCAAGTGAAATTCTCCTGCTCACTCGAACCTGAATTCTTGATAACGCTCGGGTGCGTATCGAGTGGCTAGCAAACCGGTTGCTTCCTCGACTTTGATGTTCTGCACCAGTACGCCTTCCTGGCCATAGGGTAAGTACGCCTGGCACTGGCCGGACGGGGCGATCAGACTTGTCGCTGATTCCTGGAAGCGCAAAGCATAATTGACACTGGCAAAGTAGATCATGTTCTCCATACTGCGAAGAATCATCGCCTTCTCGTAGTAAGGCCCGCTGGCCGCGCCCCAGTGCGTCAGACGGACACCTTGCTGATCACTCCCTGTGTGATGGGGATGAAAGACGATTTTGGCGCCGCGCACCGCCGCCCATCGCACCGTCTCGGGATAGCCAGCCCTCATGACAAATCACCACTCCAAACTTAATCCCTTTGATCTCGAAAAGTCGCCGGGTATTTCCGGGCACATAGAACTGATCTTCGTCCGGGGCTAGTTGGTTCTTGGTTTGGTATCCCTGAATCTGGCCCCGAGTGTCAATGACAAAGGCGGCAATCTGCCGGCCCGCCTCCGTGAGCCTCTCCATCCCGAGGATCGTGGCCACGCTATATGTTCGCGCCCACTGTGCCACGGTCTGGAGTACGCGTTCCTGCTGCGTCTGATCAAAGGGCAATACTTCAAAATCCTGTCCCCGCAGGCCCGGGAGATAGGCTTCCGGGAAACACACGATCTCCGCACCTTGGGCCGAAGCTTCGGACAGAAACCGCTTGATCTTGTCTAAGCCCTCATCAATGGATGACGCGATACAAGGCGATGCCAGGGCAATGATCATGGATGACCTCATTCACCTCCAGAGTCGAGCTACAGCATGAGCGCATTCTTCCAAAGCCATACGAGCTTCTTCTGAGAAAGCGTTCTTGCGTTCACTTTCGACATCTATAGTACCGATGACACTCCCATCTGTCGGGCTGATGATTGGGACGATGATCTCCGATCGCGTGCTCTCGAAAGCGGTCAGATACCGTGGATCGTTTGCGACATCATTGGAAATGACTGTGCTGCGTGATGCCACAGCATGGCCGCTCAATCCTCGAGTCACAGGGAAGCGCGGGTAAGTCGGTGCTCCGGCGCCACTCCGAGCTATATTGACGATCTCCCGATCGTCCACTTCATAGATTCCGACCCAACGGTAATGGCTGGCGAGACGAATCACCTCAGCGATACGCTCCGCCTTTGGTACTTGATCGTCTGAAGAGTCAAGTATGGCTCGGATTTGTTGATTAACGCTTTCTTTGTTCACTCAGATCTCCATCGAAGAGACGCCGAACGTGTCTTGCGGTGCAGACGCGCGAAGCGCATGCTGCGGACATCTGATGAAAGAGAAGGAGGAAGACCGATGCCCTTCTACCTGACCCGGTTCAGTTACACGCCAGCAACCTGGGCGAAGCTCATCAAGAACCCTGAGGACCGCCGAGCGGCAGCCAAGCAGTACATCGAAGCGGTCGGCGGAAAGTTGCACGGTTTCTGGTATGCCTTCGGCGATCACGACGGATACAACTTGTGGGAGGCTCCCGATAACGTCTCGATGGCAGCCACTGCGATCGCAATCACCGCCGGCGCAGCGCTGAGCTCCCTCCAGACGACTGTCTTACTGACCGTTGAGGAGACGCTCGCAGCCATGCAAAAGGCCTCGTCGATCACGTATCGGCCACCGGGAGATAAAAGATAGAAGCACTCCTCGCTCAATCGAACTTGGACTACCTTGTAAGCGCCGGAGCAAAAATTGGGGTACTGGCCAAGCACGTCAGCCTCAGGGGGCCCTTCTCGATATGGCGCTTCATGGACTAGCGTATTTCACGCTCAGCGGCGCGGCCGGTTCCGAGAGACTAGCACGCGGAACGCCGAGCCGCGAGCGGGCCGCGCCGCCTGCAGCGGCAAGTTAGCCCACTGTTAGGCGGACACCGGGAGGATTACCGTCGGTCAAGAGCTCGAGCCGCAGCGAGCGAAACAACGCAACGCGGTCGCAACTGGTCCTAAGGAGAACATTGATGGATGAGGACGTCGAGGAAATGTCACGCGAGCAGCTCATCTCTGAGATTCGACGGCTCCGAAATGGTATCCGAGATCACCGGGATAGTTCGGGACATCAGCTCTGTTGGCATCACCCGGCGCTTTGGGGACTTCTGCCTGAAAAGACCGACCCTTTACCGGTTGTCCCAGACTGGCCGCAGTTTCTCCGCGGGTGTGTTCAATACCGGGAGTCGTTGGACAAGCAGGCGCCAAAAGCGCCGCGAAGTACACAAGAATACTAGCAGCCGACGCGCTGCCGAGCCACGAGCGGGCCGCGTCGGCTGCAGCGCGCAGCTAGGCCGCCTCCATGTGCAGAGTTATGAGGAGCCCGAACCGCGCTTGGCTAGGCGCCAAACGAAGGCGACCAGCAACGGAATACAGGCTGG
>DASYSA010000403.1:0-4500 GCA_036003885.1 Blastocatellia bacterium
ACTGAAGTCCTCTTGTGCTCATCTCGGAATAGAAGGCTTCGGTTGAAACTTGCTCCTTGCATCTCTCCCGCACTTCGTCAAGATCGATGCACTGCGGTGGGACCATCGAGACGTCGTTGTTTAAATTGACTTCGATCGTGCCCTCAGCGTGCAGCCTCCATGAATCTTCGACCGCCCCTTCAGCATCGGGCCGACTGAAAATGCTAAACGAGGCTTCACCTTCAGAGTGGGGAGAGAGGATCAGTTGCAGCAGCGGGCGATTGCTCTTGGAGAAAAAGAGCGGGCGATGAAACTTGACGTTCCTCAGTCTGTGCGGCACGGCGCCGAAAACCTCGGCCGCCGCAGTCAGCGCCATCTCCAAGTAGGCCGTTCCCGGCAGCATTTCGACGCCTTGAAATTTATGGTCTGCAAGGTAAGGTAATAGGCGCTGGTCCAGACGATTCTCCCACAGGTGAGATCCGGATGAGATCGCGAGCTTCAGAGGTTCTCCCAATAGCGGATGTCTTTGGCCGTGGCCCCGTGCTTTTTGCACATTGCCCTTCAGCACATCAGTCTGCATCTCGACGCTTTCTAACCAGCATCGCTCGTGCTGCCAGGAGTACGCGGGTAGTGAGACGCAACGGCCTTTCTGTCTGTACAACTCCTCCCATTTAACGGCATGTCCCTGTGCATAGAGCGCCCCGAGAGAAGCCAACAGAGACTCGAGTTCTCCGCTCCCACGCCGCATGGAAGAAAGAACGAGACGCTCACCCCCGTGTTCGATCAGGCGTTGCCTGATGTGGGTGGAGAGGACGGGGTGTGAGCCAATTTCCAGAAAGTCAAAGTCGTCTTTCTCTATCATTTCGTCGATGGCAGCGGCGAAACGTACGGGCTGCCTAATCTGGCGCTGCCAATAGAGGGCATCGTAATCCCTGCCGTTACTGGCATGTCCCGTAAGGGTCGAGAAAATGGGAAGCGTCGGAGGTTGCGTGTCGAGCGGGCTGATCACATCGAGGAATTCGCGCAGAATGAAATCCATCTGGTCGCTGTGGAAGGCGTAGTTCACGGGCAACACATGACAAGAAACTTCCTGCCGCTCGAAAACTTCGAGGACACCTTCGACCGCTTGTGAGTCGCCCGCAATAAGTGTCGAGGTCCCGCTGTTGATGGCCGCGACACATAGGCGCCCGCCGTACCTAGCTATGACCTGCTCCACCTTTTCGAGTGGCATTTCGATGTTGGCCATTTTGCCCTGCCCTGTCGCCCTCTGCATCAATCGCCCACGATGAAACGAGACGCGCAGGGCATCCTCTAAACTCAACGCGCCTGCCACATGAGCCGCTGACAGCTCTCCGATGCTGTGACCGACCACGGCATCCGGCACGATTCCCCATTGCCGCCAGAGCGAGACGAGAGCCAGTTGGAGGGCAACCAGAGCGGGCTGCGCGATCTCCGTTTCAGCCAGCCGACTCCTCGATTCATCCGCGAAGAGTTCTTGCAACAGCGACAACTTGGCATACGGTCGCAGCAAGCGGTCGCACGTCTCGATAGTTGACCTAAACGCAGGCTCTTGCTCGAACAACTCGCGTCCCATCATGGACCACTGCGTACCCTGGCCCGAAAAAACGAAAGCGAGTTTAGGCCGCTGTCCTGCGATTCGCCGCCCTGTCGAGATGCCGACCTGCGCTTCTCCGCGCTCAAAGGAGGCGAGGCGCGCGATGAGTTCTTCCCATTTGTGAAAGATGATGGCGAGTCGGTGCTCGTGATGCGTTCGCCGCGCGCCGGCGGTGAAACATACGTCTTGCAAAGCGCTGTCGGTCACTGCGTCCGAACGAGTGAGAAATTCGCGCATGCGGCGGGCATTGTCACGTAGTGCTTGCGGCGTGTGTGCGGAAAGCGGAAGAATTCGCGCACTGTGAGATAAGTCTTCAATCTCATTGATTTCTTCGCCTTTCGGAGCTTGAGAGAGCACCACGTGGACGTTCGTGCCACCAAACCCGAATGAACTTACACCGGCAAGCGCCTCGTCGGAACCGTCCGGCCAGTCGTCGAGGGTTAGCTGAACACGCAGCGAAAGCTTTGCGAAGGGAATGTATGGATTGGGCTTTTCGAAATGGAGACTCGGCGTAAGCTGTTTATATTTCAGCATCAGCGCGACTTTGATAAGACTAGCGATGCCAGCAGCGGCCTCCAAATGACCGATGTTAGTTTTAACCGAACCGATTCGGCAGACGTTCCCGGGCGGCCTGCCGAGAGCGAGCACCCGGCCCAGAGCATTCGCCTCAATCGGATCTCCCAGCAACGTTCCTGTGCCGTGGGCTTCAACGTATTGAATCTGGCCCGGCACGATTCCCGCATCTCTGTATGCTTCTGTCAGAACAGCTTCCTGCGCTTGAGGACTAGGAGCCATCAGCCCGTTCGTGCGGCCGTCCTGATTGACGGCGCTGCCGCGAATAAGTGCGTATATAGAATCGTTGTCGGCAAGCGCAGCGGAGAGGGGCTTCAGAACGACGACGCCGACCCCCTCACTTCGCACATAACCGTCGGCGCGCGCGTCGAACGTCTTACAGCGACCGTCACTCGCCATCATTCGGGCCTTCGCGAAGTTCGCCGCTACAGCGGGCGAGAGGAGAAGATTCACGCCGCCAGCCAGCGCTAGCGAAGATTCACCACACCGCAAGCTGCGACACGCAAGATGAATCGCCAAGAGCGACGAGGAGCAAGCCGTATCAACCGCGATACTCGGCCCCCGCCAGTCGAACACGTAGGATAGCCGGTTGGCCGCGATGCTAAAGGCGTTGCCCGTCGCAACGTAGGCAGAGGGCTCGGAGCCGCCGTTTTCAAGACGCGAGTAGTCGTTCGTAGAAATGCCGATGAAAACGCTAGTGCGTGAGCCTGCCAGACTTTCGGCAGACAGCCCCGCGTCATCCAACGCCTCCCACGCCGTTTCCAGAAGCAGGCGCTGCTGTGGATCCATGCAAACAGCTTCGCGACGCGAGATCTTGAAGAATGACGGATCGAATTGATCAATATGATTAAGAAAGCCGCCCCAACGCGTATTCAGTTTGTCGGGCTCGTCTGGGATCTCGTCAACGTCCCAACGTTCTCGAGGAATCTCAGTGATCGCGTCCACTCCCTCACACAACAGTTGCCAGAAGCCTTCAGCTCCTTGAGCCCCGGGAAACCGGCACCCGATGCCGATGATCGCAATCGGCTCTCTGCGGCTATCATAGGTGGAATCTGGCTCGACCGTTGTGTTGTGTGTGATCACGGTCTCACCCAAGTGCTGCGCGATGGCTTCGATGGTCGAGTATTCATAAAGCAGAGTCGGGGACAATGACCTTCCGAGCCAAGTCTCCAACTCACCGGCGATGTGGACCACCTGCAAAGAATCTATTCCGTAGCTCGCAAAAGGTTGCGTGATGTTGACGTCAACAGCGTTGATTTGCAGGAGCTCGGACAGTTGCGCAACCAGCCAATCCTGAACGGCGCGCACCGTGCGGGACGATGCTTGAGGAGAGACTTTCGGCGTAGTAGGGCACTGAGTTCCGTTCGGGCCACCGGCCCCTTGCTTCAGAGCAGATTCCGCCAATATGTCCAGCGTCCTAGCAAGGAACCTCGCACGGCACTCCCGTCGCTTGATTTTGCCGCTGGACGTCTTGGGTATGCTCAGGGGCTTGATTAGAACCACGGTGTAAACCTGTAGTTCGTGCTGTTCGGCGACGGCCCGCCGAATGGCCTCGAGCACTTCGTTGAGATCGATATGACGATAACGGCGCGCCACTTCGTGAACGACAACCAGTCGTTCCTCACCACCCATCTCGACCGAGAAGGCCGCGCCGCCGCCAGCCGACAACGCGTGGTGACTCTGCTCGACCGTGAGTTCAATATCCTGTGGATAGTGATTATGACCGCGGATGACAATCAGATCTTTGAGGCGCCCAGTGATGAATAGCTCCTCATCGTGTAGGTAACCCAGATCGCCGGTGCGCAAGAAGGGACCTTCGCCCGTGTCAGCAAGATAAGCTTGAAAGACCCGTTCGGTCTCCTCGGGCCTGTTCCAATATCCAAGGGTAACACTCGGGCCTGAAACCCAGATTTCTCCGACCTCATCGGGCAAACATCGACTCAGGGATGTTGGGTTAGCTATGACAATCTCTTGATCCAGCAGCGCACGCCCACAACTGACAAACTGGAAGGCATCCTTTGCCGTCTCGGTCGTCTCAACGACACGGTTTTCTGCCAGCGCCTCGCGCGAAACGGTATGCACTTTTGGCACAGCCGGTCCGAGCCCTCCGGAGATAATCAGGGTCGCCTCAGCCATCCCGTAGCAGGGGTAGAAAGATTCTCGCCGGAAGCCGTGGGCTTCGTAAATGTCGGCGAAACGATTTAGGATCTGCTTGTTGATAGGCTCTGCCCCGCAGAAGGCGACGCGCCAACTACTCAGATCCAGTGAATTTCGTTGCTCCGGGGCGACTCGGTCGATACATAGCTGATAAGCGAAGTTCGGCGCACCACTTA
>DASYSA010000404.1:0-3651 GCA_036003885.1 Blastocatellia bacterium
ATGAAGAGTGGATCTGCTCGATTGTTGTTCACCTCCTTCGCAGCGCTGCTTGCAGCTTCGACACTCCTCGCCCAGAATGCCGCCCCTTTTCGAGGTCAAGTCGCGGACGAGCGCGGGGCAATAATCGCGGGGGCGCGGGTCACGCTAGTAGACGCTGACGGCAAGAAGCGCAGCGGCGTCACCAACGCCAGTGGTGAATTCGCGATCTCAGATGTGCCGAGGGGTGTCTACACTTTGACCGTGGAGTTCAAAGGCTTTCAAACTCATGTCGAGAACGAACTGCAGGTTCCGGCGCCCTCGCCGTTGAAGATCACTCTCGCAGTCGCCCAGATCAAGCTCGAAACAGACGTAAAGGCTGACAACTCCGGCGTGTCCGTCGAGCCCGATCAAAATCTGAATGCCCTTATCCTCGACGAGCAGATGATCATGGATTTGCTGCCCGACAACGAGGACGACCTGCGCGACTTTCTGCTGGGGCTCGCCGGCCCCGCGGCGGGAGGCGCGAGCGGCGGGCAAGGTGGGGCGCAGATCTATGTGGATGGATTTCCGGGCGGACGGCTGCCGCCCCGAGAAGCGATCCTGCAAATCCGCATCAACCAGAACCCGTTCTCGGCTGAGTACGCCCACCCGGGAATTGGACGCATCGAGATCATCACCCGTCCCGGCACTGAGCAATGGCATGGCAGCACGGGCTTTAACTTCCGGAATTCGGCGCTCGATGCGCGAAACGCCTTCGCGCTGACGAGGCCCGCTCTCGATCAGCGCCGCGTCGCGTTCACGCTCAGCGGCCCGATCATTAAGAAGAAGATGTCATTCTTCATCAACGCCGAAGATCGCCGGTCACAAAGCGACGTCCTCGTCAACGCGAAGACGCTTGACGGTGACTTCATCGCCAACGTGCCCTCGCAAAATAACAACCGTGGCTTCGGTCTGCGTGTTGGAACGTCAATCAATAAGAAGAACGCTCTAAACGTTGGCTACAACTACCGTCAATCCGAGCGGATCAGCAACGGCGGGCTATTCACACTGCCGGATCGCGGCCAGACCTCCGACAATTCAAATCACACCATTACGCTTTCGGAGACCTACCTTGTCAACTCGCATCTGATTCACGAAACGCGGGCGCGCTTTCAGCACGAGTCGAGCAGTGCGACGGCGAACACTCCGGGCATCGCGATCAACGTGCTCGATGCCTTCAATGGAGGCGGGGCGACTTGCTGCCCAAACAACTCGCGGCAAGATCAGCTCAATCTTCAGGACTACCTGACGTTCACCCATAAGAAACATACGCTCCGTGGCGGTCTTCAGGTTGACTATGAGAACGACCGCGATTTGAACGCGAGCAATTTCAACGGAACCTACACGTTTTCCAGCCTGGAACAGTATCGTCAGGTGCTCGCCGGCCAGCACGTCGACCCCAATGATCCTGCGAGCCCTCTGGTGCGAGCGACGCAGTTCACGATCAATCGGGGCGATCCGCTCTTGCGCTATGGTCAGTACGAGGCTTCGTGGTTCATTCAGGACGACATTCGGATGCGTCCGAACTTCACGCTTTCGACCGGGCTGCGTCATGAATTCCAATCGCACCTTCAGGATAAGCTGAACTTCGCGCCTCGCCTCGGCATCGCGTGGTCTCCATTCAAGGACCGCAAGACGACCTTCCGGACAGGCGGCGGCATCTTCTTCAACCGGCTGAATGGCAATCTGTACGAGAACACGCTTCGGTTTGATGGGGTCACACAACAGAGCATCGTCATTCGAAATCCGATTTTCGACCCTGTCGATCCACTGGGCGCCAATCCGGGGGGAGTGGTGATTGATCAGTCGCGCACGATCAAGCGAGTGCTCGATCCGGGCCTCGTCTCGCCATACACGATCAACTTCACGACAAGCATCGAACACCAGTTCCCGTCCTCGATCTTCGTATCGGTAACGCAGATCTACGCTCGGGGCGTCCACTTCTTCCGCTCGCGCAACGTAAACGCACCCTTACCCGATACGGGTGTTCGTCCAGACCCGACCGAGGGGAACATCTACCAACTCGAGTCCGCTGCAACCTCCCGATACAACGGCTTAATGTTTCGAGTGGATCGACGCTTCAACCGTTCCTTCTCCCTCTTCAGCAACTACACGCTTTCGTGGACCAACAGTGATGCCGACGGTCCGCAATCGCTGCCGGCCGACAGCTACGACCTGCGTTCGGAATGGGGTCGCGCCTTTACCGACAGGCGGCACTATCTCTTCATAACCGGGATGGTGACGCTGCCCCACGGAATGCGTTTCACTCCGACCTTCCAGGCCAGCTCCGGTGGACCATTCAATATTAGGACAGGGCAGGACGACAACCGTGACACAGTGATCAACGATCGCCCTGCCGGTATCCACCGCAATTCCAGTTTGCCTGCGAGCCTTTATTCATTGATCCCGAACCGATGTATCGCCAACTGTGAATCGGGTGGCGTGCCGGTTCTGTTGCGGGACTTTCTCGAGACTAGTTACCCTGATGGAGTGCGCGCGGTCAGTCCCGGCTCAATCAATGTCAATCTAAGTGTGAGCAAGAGCTTCGCATTCGGCCGTCGAGCAGGAAGGCTGGCCCAGAACAATGGCGGGCCTCAACCTGATGGGGCTCAGCCCGAGGGATCTCAGCCCGGCGGTCAGGATCAAGCCGGCGGCCCTGATAACGGTCAGAGCGGGGGACGTGGAGGACCTGGTGGCGGGCGCGGTGGCGCAGGCGGCGGGCGAGCGGGCGGAGCTGGAGGCTTCGGCGGCGCACGCGGTGGAGGCGGCTTTGGAGGTGGTGGAGCGCGTGGCGGCGGTGGAGGTCGCGGCGGCGGTGGAGGCGGCAGACGCGGGGATGGCGCGAATGAAGGGTCGCGATATAGCCTCCAATTCTCGTCGCAGATCACGAATTTATTCAATCACGTCAACCCGGGCCAATTCAGCGGTGTGCTGACTTCTCCATTCTTTGGACGCTCGAACAGCGCGGGTGAAGCCCGCCACCTCGAGTTCAACGTGAGATTCAGTTTTTGAGATGAGGAATTAGTTTTCAGTTTTCAGTTTCCAGTTCTCCATAGTTAGGGGCAACTGCCTACTAATTCCGCGGGCCAGGACTGAAAACTAAAAACTGAAAACTGAAAACTGTTCACGATATTGCGGCGCGTGGATGGGCTGTGTATACTTGGGAGTCGGTTTCGGATTGGGTTCAATGCCGCTATGGTGTAAGTGGTTAACACGCCGCCCTCTCAAGGCGGAGAGTACGGGTTCGAGTCCCGTTAGCGGTACTTGTGGTTGTTAGTAGTTACAGTCGGGCCGGAGGATAAGACCTCCGGCCCGGTAACGTCTTGGTAGCTATCTTTCTCGCCTAAACCGAACACTTCATCCAATCCGCCAACCGCGTCGGCCCAGGAAGTCAGGGACGAAACCATCCAAGGGTCTCTCGAGATCCAGACAGCAGAACATACGACGAGCCTCGATTGTCGATGGATCGTTCCGGATACCTGAGTCTTCGCTAGATGCCATTCTCCGAGTAGCCGACTATTCATCCAAGTGCCTTCACCGGTCAGGCGGCATCTTACCATTGCTGGTAAACATTGACGACTTCTTCGCCCGCTCTATATCATTCCAAAGCGGTCCAACGGTTGTTCTGGAAAA
>DASYSA010000405.1:0-18930 GCA_036003885.1 Blastocatellia bacterium
TTAGAGGCGTAATTGCGAATTTCGAAATTCGCATTTCGAAATTCGCAATTCTCCGAGCCTCAGTCACTTGCTCACTACGCTGAAGTGGGATATCGGGGTGACGACTTGCTGCGAAACGAGATCGGTAATCTTCGCAGTCACAACATAGGTGCCTGGTTCGGCGAGAGCTCCTTGAAGTGGGATTGCGCGCACGACAGTGAGCTGTTGGCCTCTCAGATCTATGAAGCCCATCTTCCCCTTACCGTCCTCCAGAATATGCAGGATTTCCTGCCCGCCTTTCGAGACTATGTACTCGACCTTTAACGCCGGCTGCAGGGTGGCCTGATCCATTGCTGCGTCGTAGACCTGCAGGAAAATCGCGAGATTCTGGCCGGGTTTGTAGATGCCGCTCACAAAGGGCATGACTTTGTACCGCCCCTTGATGAAGTGCTCATCTCCCAACAGAGCCCTGCCGCTGATCTTCTCGATCGAAGACGCAAGCATCAAGGTACTCGTGGCAAGTTGCTTCTCCTGATATCTGGGCACTTCAAACGAGTGATGCACGATTCCGGTCTTGCCACTGACCACATCCCGAGAGACCACGTCTATCTTGTACCGTCCCGGCGGAAGCACAACATTCTTCTCGTAGATCGAACGCTGAGTCTGTCCCACGGCCAGCTGGTCTTCCGTGTAGCGGCCCGTCTGAAGGACGTCTTCGAACTGCCCCGCTCGACGGCCCGACAACCCGGTCAGTCGGGCATAGATATTGACGGTCGAGCCGTAAATGCCGCCCACGTTCTTGAAGGCCAGGTCCTGATGATCGAATTGAACGGTGAAGGAGGTAACCACTGATTCGCCACTCAGCCGCATGAAATCGGTGCGCACGCTGTAGGGAAGAATGTCGCTCGCTACTTCGGGCAGGTCGGCCTTCACCTGAAGGTCGGGAAACTTGATTGCAGGCGGTCTCTGAAGATCAGCCAGGAGAGCCAGCTTCTCAAAGGGTTGATCCTTGGCACGGCCGCCAAACATGCCGTTGTTTGACTGGTATCCGTTGCCAGTGATGCGGTCGGCCTTCGTCGAAAGGCCGAGACTCTCAGCGAGTGTCAATCCGGCATTGGGCACGTACTTAAGCGCATCCTTTTCATCAGGGCTGCGCGCTATTCGGTATTCCCCGGAGCCTGACGGGTCGACGAATTCTATCTCGATATCGGAACCTATGCCTTCGATGTAGCGATACCACCAGGTCTCGAACGGATATGTAGATGTGGTGCCGCCGCCCTCGTAAGAGGGGCGATCGTAGGAGCCGCCGGATGGATGTGACTCGACCTCATCGGGCTTGCCGAACATGATGTAGATGCGGCCTCGATCCGTCTTCCAACCCGGTATGCCCGATGCGTACTTCTCGTTGGCATACTGTATGCGCTCATAGTACTGCTCTTTGTATTCGTTCTCCGGAGTATCGGGGTCGGGATCCCGCCGGAGCCAGAAGTTTTCGATAAAACTGTCGCGCTCCTCATCGGTCTTCAGCGACTTGAACGCCTTTCGCTCTTCATCGGTTATGATGTAGTTGACGTCTTCATCGAGCCATTTTTTATATACGCTCTTCAGCTCGTCGCGCTTCTTCCTCTCGTTTGGATCTTTCTGCTTCTTGTCTTGCGCAAAAGACGTCGAGACAAGTCCCGCGGTCAAAGCGAACATAATTGCGATGCCGAGTGCCCTCTTCATACCTGATACTCCTTTCGCACCGAACGGCGGTGCTGTTCCCGAAGCGAGGCGGGAAGCGCTTACAGCCTTCCTCGTTGATTCACGAAACACGGATTTGACAGGCTCACCCCTGTCGCCTGCCCCTCATCCGCGCCAAACCTCTCTGAAAGCATCGACCGGCGCGCGATCACACAAAGAGCCCTTGCGCCGGGCGTCACCCTAAGAATGTCGGCTGACAACCAAACTTGCAATTCATCTTCATGTTTCAGCCTGGGCATGGCGCTTCTTGTGAAACACATACGCGATACCAATGCTTAGAGCATACAGCAACAACATCGGCGCGGCAAAGACCAGCAGGTTCGGGATATCCGTAGTCGGCGATAGAACAGCCGCGACGATGAAGATGACTATCACCGCAATGCGCCAGAATCTCGTCAGCAGCTTCGGTGTCACCAGCCCCAGTCTGGACAAGAAAAACGTCACCGTCGGGATCTCAAACACCACACCCAGCCCAAGGGTGATCGTGAGTATCAGATCGAAGTACTCGTCCGCGGAGACAAGGGGTCTGAGGTTCCCCTCGGCTGCCACGCCAAGAAGAAAATTGGCGGCGCGCGGAAAGGCTATGTAGTACGCAAAGGCACATCCTGCCACGAAGAAGACCGAAGCCATTATGATGAACGGAGAGGCCCACTTCTTCTCGTGAGGATAGAGTCCAGGAGCGATGAAGCCCCATGCCTGGGTGAGCAGGAACGGAACCGCGAAGAAGATCGCCCCGTAGAACGCCACCTTGATGTACAGGTTGAAGGCCCCCTGAACCGTTCCGACGATCAACTTGTTGTCAGGGCCAAGATAGGCATTGTCAACGGAATACAGCCCGCGAGGTATGACAGTGCCTTCGGGAATCACACTCTTCTGGTTGATGAACCACGGAGCGCCCGTGACCAGCTCCGGAACTCCATCTGCAGCTCGCTGTACTTTCACCGTGATCGTCGATCCGGCAAGCACCAGGGCGTCCCCCACTTTCACATCGCCGGGAAAAGTGAACGTCCCCAGAGCTCCGTCCGGATAGTCTACCAATGGGTTTGTCGGAGCGCTCCACGGCCCGGCGTAAGTCATCTTTGCCTGCAACATCGCCGCTTTAACCGGAATCTCGAGGAAGTGATAGATGTGTCCCGACAACCCCCAACAGATAAAAAATGCCGCCATTACGAAAATTGCACTTCGAATCAATCGGGATCGAAGCTCGTCGAGGTGGTCGAGAAACGACATGCTTGTCTCGTCGTCGCTCTTCTCATCCTTTTCGTCGTCGAAGGTTTCTGAGTATGTGGTCATCTCGGTAGGACTGGGCCGCCGAACCCGCAAACTATCACGCGTGCTGATCTGAGTCGCGTCGCTAGCCTTCGGGCTCCTCTTTCTAAACCAGAAGCCAAGAAATTTCACGCGTGGTCGTGCTTAGGGTTGTCGCCCTGGCTTTCAGCCAGGACTGCCGCCGCCTCGTTCGGGTCGACCGGGATCTGCTTCGGGTCACCGACTGTCGAAGGTTGGCCCGGGGCAGCAGGTACGGCGCTTCCGTCATTGGCTACTTCAACGGCGTGCTCACTGCCTTCAACCAGTTGCTCACTTCCGTCAACAACTGGAGGCGTTTCACCTGATGCACCCGTGTGACTGCCGTCCAAACTGAAGTCCTGGCCCTCGTAGGGATCGGTGGTGCTCGAATAGTCCACCGCGGAAGGTGGCGGGGCGTCGAGCTTGCGCTTCTCTATCTCGACTTCCTCCTCCCAGGTGCGTTTGAAGTCCTCACTCGCCCGGCGGAACTGCGCCAGACTCTGTCCCAGCGTCTTTCCAAGCTCCGGCAGCTTTCGCGGTCCGAAGATAATCAGAGCAATAACCAAGATGATCAGAATCTCGGGCCATCCAAGGCTTCCCATAGATTTCTCCTAAATACACTCGCGGGAGACAAGTGAGTATTACGTTCCCTTCGATCATTCGGAATAGTAGGTTACTCATTCAATCGAAGTCAACCACACATATCCGAAGAACTATCCGCAGATGCCTCAGATTTCGCAGACCAATGACCGAATTGCGCCGTTCCAGGGAGTGCATCGTCACAGTCGGGACTCTCTGTCTGCGTTATCTGTTTAATCTGTGGATGAACCCCTCACCCGCAGATGCCGCCGATTTCACAGACCAATGACCGAATTGCGCCGGCCCACGGAGTGCATCGTCCCAGTCGTGACTCTCTATCTGCGTTATCTGCGTAATCTGTGGATGAACCCTTCAGCCGATCTTTAACAACTCCCGGGCGTGACGGCGCGCGGTCTCGGTTATCTCGGCCCCGGTCAGCATGCGAGCGATCTCTTCGACCCGGCCTCGACGGTCAAGCCGCTCGCAGCTCAGATCCACCCTGCCATCCATCACTTCTTTGCGCACCAACAGATGCGCATCGGCGAACCGCGCAATCTGCGCTTGATGAGTAACACACAGCACCTGGTTGCTCTCCGAGAGCTTCTTTAACTTCGCGCCGACCGCCTCCGACACTCGCCCGCCTATGCCCGTGTCGATCTCATCGAACACAATCGTGCGCGGGAATTCCGAAGCGGCGGCAAGTGTCTTGAGCACGAGCATGAGTCGCGAGGCTTCGCCCCCCGACGCAATCCGAGCCAGCGGCCGTGCAGCCTCCCCGATGTTCGCAGAGAAGTGAAACTCCACATTGTCGATGCCTCGAATGGTGAAGCTCGCGCCTCGGGCGCCACCCGGGCTCTCAACTAGTTCGGCCTCCGATGGCGCGGCGATGTGCACTTCGAAGCGCGCGTGCTCAATGGCGACTTCGGCCAGGTCTCGTTCCACTACTCTTTCGAACTCTTTGGCTGTCTTGACGCGCTTGCGATGAAGCCGGAGCGCCGAGTCCAGGTACTGCGAGGCGGCCCCGGCCAGTTCTCGTTCAATCTCACTCGCCCTCTCGTCCGAGTGTTCAATATCCCTGAGCCTGTCCTGGGATCGAGCGAGGTGCTCGAGTGCGGTTTCGATCGAGCCTCCGTACTTGCGCTTTAACTGAGCGGTCTGGGCGAGCCTTGATTCGATCTCAGCCAGCCGCTCCGGTGAAGACTCGAGCTTGTCGGCGAAGTCTCGCAGCGAAAAAGCGAGATCCTCCAGAAGAGCGCGGCCGGACTCGAGTCCTTCCAGATAACCGCGAAAGCTCGCCTCGTAATCGGCCAGCTCTTCAACCCTTCTCGACGCCTGGCGAATGCGCGTGAGCGCCGAATCGGACTCTTCATAAATCAGACCGAAACCCTCAGCACACAGATTTGTCAGCCTCTCTATGTTGTTCAGTCGACGCCGCTCTTCTTCGAGTTGCTCGTCTTCGCCGACGACAAGCGCGCCCCGTTCGAGTTCGTCGATTTGAAAGCGAAGTATGTCGATCAGCTGAAACCTCTCCGCTTCGTCGTGCCTCAGCTCGTCAAGCTCGCGGCGCAGTGTTTGCCAGTGCTTGAATCGCGATGCGGTCTCCTGCCGTAGTCCCGGTAGCCCGGCGTAGGCATCCAACAATTCAAGATGAGTGCCGGGATTGAAGAGGGTCTGCTGATCGCCCTGACCATGGATGTCGACTAGAAACGGGCTGATCTCGCGGAGCAGGGACTGAGTAGCCAGTTGGTGATTGATGAATATCTTGTTGCGGCCGCCGGCGGACAATTCCCGCCTGATTACAATCTCGGTCTCACCCTCGCCTTCCAACTCGATGCCGGCTGAACGGATTAGATTCTCCAACTCTGCATTTCGCTCAACCAGGAACAGACCTTCGATGAAGGCCCGGGCTTCCCCGGCCTTGATCAGTTCGGATGTCGGCCTTCCGCCGATGAGCAATCCGAGCGCGTCGACGATGATGGATTTTCCCGATCCTGTCTCGCCGGTCAGCAGATTCAGGCCCCGATCAAATTCGACTTGAAGGTCGTCGATCAGCGCAATGTTGGAGATGTTTAGTAGTGTGAGCATCGCAAGAGAGCCATCGCGAATCCGGGCGTTGGTTCCCGCTGTCAGGCTCCCGGCATGCTTAACTTTCCGTTGGAGCGGTGTCAAGTATGAGCCTGACCGCTTGCAACAGGTTGTCGGCCACAAGCACGGGATCGCAGGGCCAGCGTTCGCGATCCTCCTGCGTCTCCCTTCCATAGCCGGTGAGTACCAGCACGCCCTTTGCGCCCGCGTTTGTCGCCAAATTCATGTCGCTCGACTTGTCTCCGATCACAAAGGAGCGCGTCAGGTCGACGTTGAGCTCTCGAGCGGCCCGGTGCAGCATTCCGGGATGGGGCTTGCGGCAACCGCAGATGTGCCTGTAGCGCTCGTCGCCGATCCTCGGGTGATGCGGGCAATAGTAGATCCCATCGAGCTGAGCGCCGTGTCTGGCAAGCTCTTCACGCAGCCGGCCGTGAATGTGATTCAGCGTCTCTTCGGTATACAGGCCTCTCGCAATGCCTGATTGGTTGGTTATGACTATGGCCTTCATGCCGGACTCATTCACGAGCCGGATGGCTTCGGCTGCCCACGGATAGATGATCAAATCCTCGGGCCTGGAGACATAGCCTATGTCTTCGTTAATGGTCCCGTCTCGATCAACAAACAGCGCAGCATTGTCATTTGTCATTTGTCAGTTGTTACTGGTCATTTGTCATTGGTTATTTGTCATCGGTTATTTGTCGAACGGCGCTTCCCGCGACGACAGGAATGCAAATTGCCAGTGACAAATGACTAATGACAAGTGACAAATGACTAATACAGGGCCTGAGCTATGCCAAGCAGCGACGAAACGTTGTGCTGCACGAAGTCGATTCGTATTCTCATCGACGTGATGCTCGCCCGGAATCCGCCAACCGCGCGCTCAGGATTTGCGAGGAAGAAGCCGTTCGGTCCGGTGAACTGCTGCGTCAGTTGAAATCGCGCCGACGCCTTGAGAGCGGCGGCGATGCCTGAAGCCCGAGAGTCGCCGATGGACACTGCGAGTCGATACGCCGCTATCATCCCCTCCGCACGCGAGGCCGCCGGAGTAGATCGCGGAACTCCCGGACGAAATCCGCCTGAGTAACCCACTGGATCGGCGTCCGTGTATTGTTCCGCCACCATGGCCTCTGCCAACGCCAGAGCATGCTCGGCATACGGGCGCTCACGCCGTATTCTGTGAAGCGCCTCAAGGGCCTGCATCAGCCAGGCATCTGGCGGAAGGAAGCCCGCCTTTTGTTGAGATTGGATCAGGTAATCAGCGCCGCGCCTTGCCGCAACGAGCAGCCTCCTGTCGCCATTCAACCCATACAGTCGCACCAGCCCAAGGATCGCTTCGCCGGGATAATAGAGCGAGACGCTGCCCTCAGGTTCGTCTCCGCGAACAGGATGATAGCTTCGAAAGGAGCCGTCCCTGTGTTGCATCGCGACTATCTGGTTCGCCAAACGCTCCGCGCTCGAGCGATCACCCGACTGCGGATCCAGCTCCGCTTGAGTTACAAGCGCCAGCAGCGCCAGTCCATTTGCACCAAGCTTGGCTTTACCGTCATCGTCCAGAACGAAGAGGGTCCGCTTATCCGACGGACGGAACCGCGTCTTCAAAAAGCCGACAGCCCGGCGCGCTGAATCGAGATACCGCACATCGTGAACAGCGTTGTACAGATCAAACAGCGCGAGCGCTGCGCCCGCATGTCTGAGAATGTTGTAGGCGCGGCCGCCCACCCGATCCTCAACCGGATCATATGAATAATGAAAGCTCCCATCGGGCTGTTGCATTCGCACGAGATAATCTCCACCTGCCCGCGCGGACGCCACCAGCCTGCCTCGCGTCAACTCCGTGAACGGTATGCTTCCCCTGACAATTCTCGATACAGAACCGCGCGACCTGTCCTCCACAAACGAGATCGTGCGAAACCGGCTCAGTGTAACGCGGGGTGATCTCCAGGCCTGCGCATCGAGGCCTAATTGTCTCATGGTGCGGTTCAACAGATCATCGGCGCCCTGAGCACCGGTGTCCTCGTCGAAAACAGATCGATAAAGCATCTCGAGCGGCAACAGGTAGAGGATTCGCCCGTCGGTTTCGACTGCCACACCTTCAACTCCAGGATCAACAAGGTCGGCGGCCGTCTGCCGGCGAGAGGAGTCAGCGTCCGGCTTCGCCAGCGGAGTGAGACCGCCGTCGAGAACGTCTATCTGAATTCGATAGGGCGTTGATTGCGCAGGCGGCCAGACGCCCCGGCTCGACACAACAGATGCTGGGATTTTGGAGAGCGCCGAGTTCAGGGCGGCGGCGAGGCTGTCTCCCGTTCCAACCGCAGCCAGGGGACAGATGACACATCCGCGTGAGTAAGGCGTGACGAACAAGGTGGTGTCTCGAGTCTCTCCAGCATCGACCGGCATCACCTGCTGAGGCGCGAT
The DNA here is from genome assembly GCA_036003885.1 of Blastocatellia bacterium. Lineage (GTDB taxonomy): Bacteria > Acidobacteriota > Blastocatellia > UBA7656 > UBA7656 > DASYSA01. Next base: position 8,089 of record DASYSA010000405.1, read on the forward strand.
TTCGTTCTGATTGCCGCTCAAGCGTGCTCTAGCCTGGACGAGGAGCCAGAGCGCAGCATCATCCGAGATGGACTCAGAGCGGGAAGGCTTTTCGTTTGAGAAGTGAGGCGCAAGGCCAAGCCCAGAAATAACGGCAACGATCAACACCGAAACGGCTACCGGGTATTTTGATCTGAATGGAAGCATGCGAACTTCGCCCCACGTAGGATCTAGGATCTCTAGGATCTAGATGAGAAGGATTCTCTCACGCCTCGTCGCAGGCGCGCAAAAAGGATCTAGATCCCAAATCCCAGATCCTAATCCTGGATCCTAATCCCAGATCCTGAATTCTCTAGATCCTAAGTCCTAGATCCTACCTCCTAGATCCTAAATCCGAGCTCCTAGAGATCCTACCTCCTACCTCCTACGTGAAGCTGGCCGTGAGCACTGCTCTGCCCCGGTTGTCGCGAATCTCCACTTGCCTGATCCTGGTTACGGGCAGCACTGGCGGAGGCGGCTCGTCCGAATTCGTGCGCCACCTCTTGTCCACGCTGCCCCCACTATCGGTTGTGACGTTCCCGATTGAAGCGCCATTTATGAAGATCGAATAGGTAGAGCGTGAATTGAGTTTGTCAGCGTCGATCCTCAGCTCCTCTCGCCCGCTTGAGATCTTAATCCGGACTTCCCCTCTGGCGTCCGAGTCCACGCCGGTGCGCTGGAAATTCCTGCGAACATCCAGCCCCTCTACAGTCTTCACTTCAATCTTACGTGCAGTGATTGAGGAGTCGGGTTGTTGTACCCCTTCCACTTCAACCAGGACGCCGAGGGCGATGCCGCCGCTTACCTGGCTGATGATCGTAGTTGAACCGACATGAACGACCAGTCCACCGACTCGCCAGTCTCCCGTGAAGCCGCTGGATGGAAGGGCTTCGACTCTTCCACGGAACTCCAGCAAGCCGGCTTCCGCGACTCCAACGTCACTACCGCTGGTTCTGAAGGTGCCCTGCAACACGATCTGCCCCAGGGGATTGAGCAACTCGACCCGGTTGATGTTGTTCGCGGGCCTGAGTGCAGGAGGAAGCAAAACGCCGCTCGATCCATCACTCGTGAACTTCACTTTGAGATATCCGACCTGCGCAGTGGCTGAACCTATTGGTAGAGTGTCCACCACTATCTGGTAGCTGGTACCGGATACAAGCCCCTGACCTTCAACGCGAAGCTCTTCCCCCGCTGCTTCGACCTCAACTCGAGCGCTGCCGCTGGCCTGTGGTAACACCGTAGTTGGTATCAAGGACATCTCCTTCTCGAAGAACTGTCCAGGCGGGCCTGCACCTCCGCCAACAGAACCAAAGTCCGCCTGAAGCACGATGCGGTCACTCATATCTCGAACTTCGACGTGTTTGATATTGTTGACCGGAAAGAGCGCCGGCGGAAGGGCGAAGTGCTCCGCGTCAGGCGTAGTCGCGAATTCGACTTTCAGCTCGCCGAAATTCGTAGCTTGAAATCTCGAATCCGTGAATACGTTGGTGTCCACAACAATCTTATACACGGAGCGCGGACTGAGCCCACGAGCTTCGACTGCAAATTCCTGCTGGGCCCCTAGTATTTCTACCCCTGTCGTGCCGCCAGCCGACGGTTCGATTCCAGTGGGGGTAAGTGCCACGGAAGCGTCGATATCCGACCCTGGATTGAGACTCTGCAGGGCCCTGAGCGGACTAACTTCTCCTTTGCCCAGTTTGCCGGCAAATTGGGGATTTGCTGAGTCAATGTTGACTGCCGACTGCTCGATTACCGCTCTGACATCAGTGTTCCTCGGGAACACCTCCAGAATCAGAGCAGCTTCAGCCGTTGCAATCGGCGCCGCAAAGGAGGTTCCGCTCCACATCGCGTAGTCGCCCGACGTGCCCCCGGGGAATGTGCTGATCACCCTCACGCCCGGTGCGTCCACTGCAGTCGCACCCCCGAAGTTCGAGAACGAGGCTCTGATCCCAGCCAGATCAGTTGCAGCAACTCCCATCACGTTGAGCCTATAGTTCGCTGGAAACTGTGGCCGGATATCGGTGTCGGCATTCTCGTTTCCCAGGGCTGCGACAAGCACGGCACCGCGCTGTCTAGCATAGTTTATCGCGTCCCGCAGAACGGTTGAGTCCGTGGGCGAGCCGAAACTAAGATTGATTACCTGAGCGTGGTTGTCGGCAGCGTACTTGATAGCCGAAGCAACAGAGAACGCATCCCCGGTTCCATCGCTCCCGAACGCCCTGATGGGCATTATGCGCGCCCCCGGGGCAAGCAGCGAAATGAGCCCCGCGATGAAAGTTCCGTGACCTGAAATCGAGTCGGGTTGTGTCACCAGCGTTTCAGTAGGATCGTTGTCGTTATCAAAGAAGTCCCATCCCCTAAAATCGTCAACCAGTCCGTTGTTGTCGTCGTCGACCCCATTGCCCTCCGGGTCCGATGAGTTGATCCAAAGCCTCGATTGAAGGTCCGCATGCGTGCGATCGACTCCGGTGTCGATGACCGCGACCAGGATGTTGTTACCCGTCGAGCGAAGGTTTACCGCAGTGAGATCCTCGACGAGGGTCTGCGAAAGAAACGTGTTCCTGGATTGCCCCGCGGTTGGATTGCTGTCCGGAAACGCCATGATCGACCGCGCAAAAGCGGTGAATGGGCTCGTAACGAGCGGGTTCAGCGCAGCGCTGATAATGTCCGGATCCGCCAAGAGTAGCGTTAGAGCGTCAGTCTCGTTCTGGCCACTCGGAAGCGCAAGACGGTAAATGTTTGTTCCAAAGAGCCGGCGCAACATGGTTGTTCCATTTCGACCGTTGACCGTTGCGATGGAGGCTCCCGGCCTGATCTCTACGATGACCTCGCCTCTTACAAAGCCGCCGTTCGGCGGTGTCTGCGATAGACCGCCGGTCTGAAGCAGGCAGACGATCACAGCCAACACGAAAATCGGACGTATCATGTAATTCATGGTTTTGCTCCATGTTGTGGGTGCTCGCAAATTCATGTGAGGTTGCTGGGCCAATCACGGTCCGGACGTCGCAATCAAAACGATTCTTTTTGTTCTTTTGGCATTCTTCTTTTTCACGCCACTAACGCCAATCACTGCCGTTGTGGGCTGTGTTTGGTTATCCCGGGTCTCCCATCAAGACAAATGGAGCCCAGTAGTATGGATGACCGTACTCCTGCTTTATCGCGAGCTGCGCCCGGCGAAGCGCGGCGCGCTTGCTCTTTCCAGCGCATATATCAGAGTACATCTCGCGCATCAGATCGGCAGTCGAGCGGTCACCCACGGCCCATAGGCTCACAACCAGTGACCGCGCGCCCGCGTGCAGGAACCCGCGCATCAGTCCTTGAAGCTCATCCCCTGGAAAGACCTTGTTCATCCCGGTGTGACAGGCGGACAGCGTCACAAGCTCAGCGTTCAGCGTCAGGTCCAGCAGGCTGTAGAAGTTCAGGTGCGAATCGGCCAGCTTCAAGAACGAGAACATCGGGTTGTCCCGACGAAAGTAGCCGTGCGACGCCAGGTGCAGGAAGCGAGCCGAGGGCGCCGCCCGCATAAGGTTCTCCCAGGTCGCATCATTTCCTACGAGTTTCACCGCCTTCGGGAAGAGCGAACCGAGGCTGTCGATCTCGTCCTGAATGCCTGGCGTCCCCCGCTCCGCAACGCCAAGCGCTACGAAGCTGTTAGTCGCGGGAATGGCCGCAAGCTGTCTGCGCTGCGGGGTCGCCGGCGTTCGACATAGCTTCAGCACAGCGGTGCTCGCTGCATATGAGATTTCAAACCGGTCCACAAGATAGTCCGCACCCGTGCAGAGCGCATGAAACGGAAGATAATGAAGCGCACCGTGAGGTATCACGATCAGGCGGTCGCCATCCAGCACACTCTCAACCGGCGCGAAGACCAGATTGTACAGGGTTCTCAGATGCTCGTTCAGTGCGCGCTTAAGCTGGCCGAAGTGCTCATCAACATACGCAGCTCCATAGTTAAACTTGTCGAGTTGGAATCTCATCGCCGAAATTGCGCGCTCGACATCGCTCCTGGACGCAATCGCGCGACGCACCTTGATTCCTCGGGGCGAAGCGATGAATGCCGAGACTTGATCTCCTGTGGTAAAGAATTCGATTGCAGTCTCCCCCGCTTCCAGCACGCTGCAAAGATCCGATGTAGTGACTGCGGACCTGCCCTGCATTTCAGCCGGTCCCAGGCCTTCCGCTTCCAGCCGACGGAACAACAGAGTTATCTGTCGCTCACAGCGTGCAACCTCGAGGCGATAGCGTTCAGCAGTTTCGACTCTGCGCTGGTCTCCCTTGTTGTCTTCGAGATTCGCGTGCGAACTGTACCAGTTCAGGTCTTCGATCAATCTGGCAAGGCGCTGGCGGGCTTCGGCCTCGAGACTGGAGCCTGACGTCTCTTCCGAGTGTCGCGCATACCGCGCGAGCAGGTCAGCCAGCGCTCGCGATTTGCACGACTCTACGAGAGTGAAGGCTTCCTCGACCGCCGACTCATTCGCCTGATCCAGGCATTCTCTGATCGCGTCCTCGTAGGTCTCGATCTTGTCCTGTAAGAAGATCGCCTTGAATTCGTCCGCCGCAACCCCGGTTCGCATCCTCTCGATGACCTCAACCGCCAGGCGAAAGTTATCAAGTGCCTGGCGCCTTCGTCCGCGGCCGCGCTCGATCCGTCCAATCAGGTGATGGCACTGATAGGCGACCGCCCGCGCTCCGAGGTCTCTCGCGGACACCAGCGCGGCTCTCGCCAACCGCGTCGCCTTGCGGACATCGCCGATATGAAACGCCGCCCGCGCGCCGAGCAGTCTCGCGTAGGAGGATCTCGATGCCAGCTTCTGCCTGCCAAAAACGCGCAGTGACAAGGCTGCCCGTCGCGAGGCTTCCGCTGAGTCACCCTTGCGAATGGCGAGATCCGCAAGGTATGAATCGGCCAGAGCAGTAAAGGTCCGATTGCCGGCATCGGCGAACGCCTCGCGTGCGCGTGTCAGGTCTTGCTGCGCCTGCTCGATTCGACCCAGTCCCATCAATGCGAGCGCCTGCACCTGACTGCTCCGCGCCTCGTCGTAGGGCATTCCCAGCTCTTTGAAACTTGAGCGCGCGGTCCCTGCACTCTCATGCGCATCTTCGAAGGAGTTCAGGGCCAACAGTATCTCCGCGACTTCCAGGTTGCAGTGCGCGACAAGTTCGGTGCTGCCCAGCTTGCTCAGCCGGTCCCGCGCCGAGTAGTACCCGGCGAGGGCGGTATTATAGTTCCCGCGCTGGAACTGAAGATATGCAATGTGGAACCGCGACTGCGCAGCCTGGAGCGATTTTCCGGCTCTTTCAAAGACAGCCGCTGCATTCTCGAGCAAAGCAAGCGCTTCGTCCGGGCGATCGAGTTCAGCGAGGACGTTCGACCGGCTGAAGTCGACCAGAGCGCACATCGTCTCATCACCGCTGGCCTCGAGCACTCCGCGCGCCCTATCGTAATGCTCCAGGGCCTTCCCATAACGATCGAGCCGATAATAGATATGGCCGATGTTGGTATCGAGCTGAGCAAGCTCGACCGGCTCGCCTCTCGATAGAACACGCCTCGCCTGACGAGCAGTTCGAAGCGCGTCTTCGTAGCGACCCATCATTAAGAGAGCCGCCACCTGCGGCTTCTGGATTATTGCAGCTTCGTTTCTCAGGTTCGCCGAGCGCATTGCCTTCACAGCATCGTCGTAGAGCGCATTCGCCTCCGAGTGGCGTCCCGAGCCATAGAGGACTCGAGCGCGGGAGCCCTGGGCAAATGCCTTCGACACGGGGTCGCCCACAAGGCCCGCAAGCTCTTCGACGCGGTCAGTTAGACGCGCGGCCTCGTTCAGGTCGCAAGTCACAAGGCGATCGACTTCAGACTTTAGGACCGAAAACATCTGCCACTCGAATGGACCATTCTCCCGCAAGAAGGCTTCCGGGCTCTCGGCACTCATCAGCTTGTCAGTCAGCTCGGTCACCTTTCACTCCCAGCGCGCGGATGTCCACCGCTACCGATTGGAATATTGGAACAATGCTCTTGTGGAACGCACGAGCATTAAAGGGGCGCTGTAACCGGAAACTCCTCAACCACCAGGACTCCGTCAGGAAGCTCGAGCTGCAGGCCGTAATCACCCAGCTCGACCCCCTTGATTGTGAACTCGCCCACCGCGTTAGTAGCTGTTGTTAGAAGGCGCTCATCTCCCCGCATTAGATCGACCGGGCGGGCCGCTACCGAATCGAACGAAGCCTCCCCTTCTCTGAGGACCTGGCCCGCAACATCCGCATGCGACTGGTCGGCAGGAGCTATCTGCAGATCTATGCTGTACCCCCGCACTCGATACAACAACTGCCGATTGGCCGATTCCGTGGACCTCACACCTTCCACCACCGGGAGAGCGATGCTGTCGAATACCAGCGAGGCGACTGCTCGACCCATTCGTTCGAGTATCCCAGGCTTTTCACGCTGGACTTCGTGGATCCGCAGCGCGCGTTTGAGAACCCATGGCGGCGGGTCGAAGGAATCATCAGCCGCTGCGATGCTGACCGTTCTCTCGTACCACTGGCGTGTCGCAGTGCAACTCGAACAGCCCGCTTCCAGGTGTTGGGCGACAAGAGAGGCATCGCCCACGGCGAGATGTCCATCCAGGTAGTCTATCAGTCGCGCGAAAGCAGGACATTTCATAAAGGTAACTCTCAATTAGACTCTTTCAATTCTATAGAGCCGAATGCGAACGAAAAAATACGCTCATGTCATTTAGATCCTGCCCTCCAGCAGCTTCTTAAGCTTTTCCAAACACCGCGCACGCGTTGGTCCAATCGAGGCGACCGGCATATCCAGTTTTCGGGCGATGTCCGCATAGCTCAGTTCATCCTTCTTATAAAAGAGCATTGTGACCAGTTCCTTGCAGCGCTCGGGCAACGCGCCAACGGCATCGCGCACCGATTGCTGCTCCTCAAGCGCCTGCCGTTGCTCGTCAGCTAACAGGCGTGGATCTGGAATCTCGTAAGAGCCTTCGGAGTCATCGTTGCTGTTCGAAACAGCGGCGGTTTCGCGCCGTCGCCGGGCAGCCATTCGCCAGCACTCGCGCGTGGTCGTGGTAATCAACCACGACGTGATCTTATCGTGCTCGCGCAGGGTTGAGAGCTTTTCGTAGAGCTTCAGGCAAACAGATTGAAAGATGTCCGCCGCATCGTCCTGGGAGAGTCTGGCTTTGAGTGGAATCGAATAGATCAGTCGCTGGTAGCGAACCACTAGTGTCTGCCACGCTGACGCCTCGCCTCTGAGGCAGGCGGCTATCAGCCCGGAATCATCACGCTCGGCAAAGTTACTCGGTCTCTGCATAGCCTGAAGGCATACTTCACGTGTGGGATCCCCTTGGTGACTGGCGACGCAAGTTACGCGGCTATGCTACCAGATGGCCCGCTGAAACGGTAGACAAAACAGTGAGTGAGAGTGAACGAAACAACGTGTGGTCAACTAATCGAGAAAAAGGCTGCCGTCGTTGTTCGCGAAGGCAGCCCTCGGTTTTTATTAGCGATTTATGAGGCCAATCAAGCGGCTTGAGCGCGCTGCTTGAGAAGGCGGCGCAGCTTGAATCTCGCCTTGTGCAGCTGCGACTTGGATGTGCCGGCGCTGCAGCCAAGTATCTTTGCGATCTCTTCATGTTCGTAGCCCTCGACATCGTGCAGAACGAAGACCGTGCGATAGCCCGGCGGAAGTTGGGAGATCGCCGTCTCGAGTGCAATCCGATCTACAATCGGCATGGTGTCCGGGTTTATCGTGTTTGGGTCGACCGAGTCAGGCAGGTCGCCGTCTTCAGTCGTAAGCTCCGAGCGTACGGAGCGCTTGCGGAAGTGCATCAATACCTGATTGACTGTCAACCGGTGCAGCCAGGTAGTGAAGGCGGCTTCTCCTCGGAACGAACCAAGCTTGCGATGGAGCTGAATGAAGACTTCCTGCGTGAGGTCCTCGGCTTCGGCGACGTTGCCGGTCATCCTCAGACAGACCGAGTAGACTCGCCGATAGAACCTCTTATAAAGCTCCTCAAATCCGCTCATCCTATCGCCCGCAAGGGCGGTAGTTACGCTGGCATCGGACTGAATTGAAATCGCATTGGTAGCCATTCTGATTTCCTCCATCATCACTTTCGACAGCTCGTGATTCGCCTTAGAAAGAGCGAGCAACGTGCCAGTGGCGTACTCCGGATGGGGAAGGCCGTTAAGTAGTGCTGCAGATAGGCTTGACCGTCGCGGGAGCAGCGGAAAGGCATTGGGATGGGGCTTCCGGGCTACTTGTTTTGGAATGCCATCATACGGTTTGGTGTAGACGGCGAGGCAACCTTTTGGGTCCCATCGGGTACGCACGCTTCCGGCGTGCCCCTCACTCAAGCCCGCGCTGGAAGCGTGCGTACCCAGTTGATCGTGGGGTCAGGCCCTCGATTCTGCGATTCGATAGCCCAGGTCATCTGGCGAGTCTCGTCGGACTTCGCAATTCGCATTTCGCAAGTTCCTTTCCGCCTCTTCATTGAAACACCTTACAGCCGTCGAGTTTTCTTGGTAGATTTATCGGTGTAATTACCCACGAGGCGGTTTAGTTATGTCCACGAGCATCACCCCTCGTTTCGGCATGCGCCTGGCGGCGCGGTTGATCTTCTTCCCGCCCGATTGGCGTCTGCAATCTTATTCCCCAGGTGCTAAGTCAGGAGAAGACAAAGATGACTAGATCTCCAAGGCCAATCCAGAAAATCGTCGAGCCCCAGGAGGTTCTGGAAGGAGCCGGCGTCAGGCTGCGGCGGAGTATCGGAACGCGGACTCTGAACCTTCTCGATCCTTTCCTGTTGTTGGATCACTTTGCTTCAACAGACCCGGCTGATTACGAGGCCGGATTCCCCTTGCATCCGCATCGTGGGATAGAAACGGTCACCTACGTCCTAAAGGGGGTGATACGTCATCGCGACACCGTGGGCAATTCAGGCAGCATCGGTGCGGGGGACGTTCAGTGGATGACCGCGGCCGGCGGCATTATGCACGAAGAGATGCCCCAGGTCCGACCAGAGGGAATCAAAGGCTTCCAGCTCTGGGTCAACCTCCCTGCCGCGCTCAAAATGACCAGACCACAGTACCAGGGCGTCGCAGCAGACGAGATTCCTGAGATCGAAGTTAACGGAGGCTCGCGAATCAAGATTATCGCGGGAACAGTCAATGAAGCGAAAGGACCAGTCGCGGGCATCGCTGCTGATCCCTCGTACCTTGATGTGTTCATCCCACCTCAAACCGTTTTCAACCACAGCCTGCCGGCAGACCACACCGCATTCGCTTACGTGTTCGAAGGAGAGGCCGAGTTCGGCGACGCCGCTCGCTCTCGGCAAAGGATTTCACAGACAAAGTTGGTGGTCTGGGGCGAAGGCGATTACATCAAGGCATCGACTGGAGACGATTCTGTTCGCTTCTTGCTGGTCTCCACAAGGCCTCTCGGCGAGCCTGTTGCGCGGTACGGTCCGTTCGTGATGAACACAAAAGAAGAGATCGAACAGGCACTCGCTGACCTGAGAAATGAAACGTTCATCTGGTCCGACCGCGAGTGACTGCCAATAATCCTTCCGAAGCAAGGCCCGGCCGATAAGGCATTCGTTTTCGAGCGATGGCAACTATATTCAAACAACCCTGTGATGAGGGCGCGATAGCGTCAAAGCCGGCAACCGCTCCCTGCAAGCGTGCAGCCGGCCCATGGATCCTGGCTGCGGCGATCCTGGGCTCGAGCATGGCCTTCATCGATGGGACGGTCGTCAACGTGGCACTCCCTGCTCTACAGGAGAACCTCTCGGCAACGGTTCTGGATGTTCAGTGGGTGGTCGAATCGTACGCACTTTTTTTGGCTGCCCTTCTCCTGGTTGGAGGCTCATTGGGTGACCGCTTTGGCAGGCGGCGAATATTCACGACGGGCGTTGTCCTCTTCTCCCTCGCCTCCGCCTGGTGCGGGTTTGCACCCGGTATCGGCCAACTAATCGCTGCCCGAGCTCTGCAGGGTGTGGGCGGGGCCCTTCTGGTTCCTGGGAGCCTCGCCATTATCAGTGCGTCTTTCGACGAAGAGCGCCGAGGACAGGCCATTGGAACATGGTCGGGTTTCACTGCAATTACCGCTGCCGTTGGTCCGGTACTTGGCGGCTGGCTAGTCCAGCACGTCTCCTGGCGGGCTGTCTTCTTCATAAACCTGCCGCTCGGCCTGGTGGTTGCGCTGATCTCCTTCTGGCGCGTGCCCGAGAGCAGAGACGCCGAGGATGAGCGGCTCGACTGGTGGGGAGCAGGGCTTGCACCGCTGGCTTTGGGTGCCCTAACTTACGGGCTGATCGACTCATCGCGCGCGGGCTTCAGCGACCCTGCAATACTCGCTGCGCTCGGCGGTGGCTTGTTACTGCTGGCGGTGTTCATCGCTGTCGAAGCGCGCTCCCGCAATCCAATACTGCCGCTCTCGCTTTTTCACTCGCGCGATTTTGCGGGCGCCAATCTGCTTACGTTTTTTCTGTACGCAGCACTGGCCGGATCATTGTTCTTTGTCCCGTTGAACCTGATCCAGGTGCAGGGCTATTCACCCACAGCGGCAGGCGCGGCTCTGCTCCCTTTCATTCTGATTATGTTCGTGCTGTCGCGATGGGCTGGCGGACTGGTGAAAAGCAGCGGCGCGAAGTTGCCACTGGTGATAGGTCCTGTGATAGCGGCTCTGGGATTTGCCTTATTCACCATTCCGGGCGCTGGCGGCAGTTATTGGACAACGTTTTTCCCTGCGGTCGTGCTGCTGGGTCTGGGCATGGCGACAAGCGTGGCTCCACTAACGACAACGGTGATGACTTCAGC
>DASYSA010000406.1:0-10806 GCA_036003885.1 Blastocatellia bacterium
GCGCCGGTCGCTGAGCATTTCCCACATCATTCTGGGGCCCGTCATCGCGACCCATCATAAATGTGCCGCCGGGAATCTGGACCATGTCGGACAAAACGGGTTTGGGTTTAGGACCTTCGGGTCCGCTCGGTTGTGGTGGAGTCGGCCGCGTCGCGCGATAAATGACATAACCGCCAATCGGCAGAGCTACGAAAATCACTGCCAGCAAAGTCAGGATTAACGGCAGAGTTCTTCTTGGCGGCGGCACACCGATAACTTCGGAGAACGTGCTGCCCGGAGTGGGAAAGGTGTTGCGCAGCGAAGGTTGCGACGACGAAATAGCGGCCTGGGCTTGGGCCGCGGCCAGAGCTTCCTGTTCAGCGCGCGCTCGCACTTCTTCGAGACGGCGGCGAGCGTCTTCCACTTCGCGCGCCAGACGTAGCGCCTCTTCCTCGGCGCGTCTGCGCGCGGCTTCATCCTCAGCTCGCATGCGCGTCAGTTCCTCAGCGCGTTGGCCGGCTGCTTCTGCGCGGCGCTGAGCTTCTTCGACCTCGCGGGCAAAACGACTTGCTTCCTCCCCGGCCAGCTTGCGCGCCGCTTCCTCTTGGGCCGCTCTTTGGGCCTCGGCTTCCGCTCGTTGTTGTTTTGCTTCCTGCTCAGCACGCTGCCGTTCAGCTTCTTCTGCGGCGTGTCTTCGCTCCTGTTCCTCAACCCGCTTACGAGCTTCTTCAACTTCACGGGTTAGCCGTTCGGCTTTCTCTTCCGCCGCCTTACGTGCAGCCTCCTCTTTGGTTCTTTGTTCCGCCTCTTTTTGGGCGCGCCCGTGAGCTTCTTCAACTTCGAGTTGGGCGGCCTCGACCTCACCCGCGAGGCGATTTGCTTCTTCCTGAGCCTGCATGCGATTCGCTTCTTCTATCGCTAACTTGCGGGCCTCTTCCTCGGCGAGCTTCCGCGCCGCGTCTACCTCCGCCAGTTTGCGCGCGACCTCTTCGGCCTTTTGTTGCACTTCTTCTTGAACCAGCTTCGATGCCTGCTCTTCTTCAACTCGCTTTTGCGCGGCTTCAGCCTCGGCGCGTCGCAGTAACTCTTCCTGTTCGGCGCGTTTGCTGGCAACCTCTTCGACTCGCTCGCGGGCCTTTTCCGCGCGGGCGCGCGCCTCTTCCAACTCGCGGGCCAGGCGCTCCGCCTTCTCCTCAGCGGCTTTCCGAGCGACTTCTTCCTTGGCGCGTTGTTGGGCCTCTGTGTCCGCTCGCTGGCGCGCTTCCTCAGCCCGGAGTTGTACTGCCTCGACTTCGCGCGCCAAACGATTCGCCTCTTCCAATGCGAGTCGCCTTTCTTCTTCTTCGCGCTTGCGGGTCTCGGCTTCGGCCAACTGCCGGGCCACTGTCTCTTCAGCGAATTTTCGTTCGGCTTCTTCCTGGGCTCTCAAGCGAGCTTCATCTTCTGCGCGCCTGCGTGCGGCTTCCTCCTCGGCCAGCTTAAGAGCAGCTTCAGCTTCCGCGCGTTTGCGGGCCTCTTCTTGCTCAGCGCTCTTGCGAGTTGCCTCTTCAACGCGCCTCCCGGCTTCTTCCGCGCGGCTCTGGGCCTCTTCCAATGCAAGGGCCAAGCGTTCCGCTCTTTCCTCGGCGGCTCTTCGTGCCGCCTCTTCCCTAACACGATGTTGGGCTTCTGTTTCGGCTCGCTGACGAGCTTCCGCGGCGCTACGTTGCGCCGATTCAACTTCGTGAGTTAACCGATTGGCCTCTTCCAATGATCGCCGTCGTTCCTCTTCTTCCTGCACGCGTTTGCGGGCCTCGGCTTCAGCCTTGCGGCGGACGGCTTCCTCTTCAGCGAGTTTTCGTTCGGCTTCTTCCTGCGCTCTTTGTCGTGCTTCTTCTTCCGCGCGTTGGCGTGCAGCTTCCTCCTCAGCCAGTTTGCGCGCGGCTTCAGCTTCGGCGCGTTTGCGAGCCTCCTCTTCCTTAAGCCGTTTGCTGGCGGCCTCTTCGACACGCTTGCGGGCTTCTTCGGCGCGGCTTTGCGCCTCTTCCAATTCCCGCAACAAGCGCTCAGCCTCGCTTTCGGCTTTCCGCTGTGTTTCGAGCAGACTCAGATCCTCGTGAGTCATTGAGTCTGCAGCGAATTGTCCGGTGATGGTTTCCGCCGTTTCGTAGTTGGAGACCGACGCCAACGTTTGTTCGAAGCCGGTGGCGCCAACGTCATCTTCGGCGCCCACCGCTTCGCGCAACTCTGTCATGAAAGCTTCCGCTGAAGCCGGACGCTTCTGAGGATCCTTTTCGAGCGCGTGACAGATGGCCGCCTCTAAGGCCGTCGACACCCGTACCCCGCGTTGGGAGAAAGGCGGCGGTCGATCCATCAAGTGCTTTTTCATTATTTCCGGCATCGACTGCGCGTTGAACGGAGGCTCTCCGGCTAACATTTCATAGAGAATGACTGCCAGACTGTAGATGTCTGCGCGGGCGTCAGGCGCTCCTTCAGACCACTGCTCCGGGGCCATGTAATGCGGCGACCCCATTAGATTCGTAGTCCGCGCTTGCACAAAAGATCCGAGCAAGTCCTCAGATTTGATTTTGGCCAGGCCGAAGTCCAACACTTTGATACCTTCATCTAATGGCAGACCTTCTTGAATGAAGATATTCAAAGGCTTCAAATCGCGATGAATAATTGTCTGACGATGCGCCGCGCCCACCCCCGCGGCAATTGGCTCCATGATCTCGAGCGCCAACCTCGCTGACAGCCTCCCGTGCTGCTGGAGGAAATCATAGAGTGACTTGCCTTGCAGGAATTCCATGATCAGATATGGCATCGCGCCTTTAGCCATCCCGAAATCCGTAACCCTGACGATGTTCCGGTGTAATATAGAGGCAGCTACCATCGCTTCCTGGCGAAAGCGCGTCCCGAGCATCGGATCGTTGCCGACCAGATCGGGAAGAATTACTTTTACCGCATGGGTGGATTTGAGGAAGACGTGGGTGGCCTTATAGACAATTCCCACTCCGCCATGGCCCAGACGGCGTTCCAGCTTATAACGTCCGTCGAGCACCAGATCTCCCCTGAGCGAATCCCTTAAAGCTTTCCCGTCAACCCCACAGTGGTTGAGATTATCGGGAAAACAGGCTCCGCAGGCAGGACACTCTTTCATGGATTTACTTCGACTGGAAGAATTGAAAACCCCTTATTTGCGAGTTCGTTTACGCTCAACCGACGCCGCGTCCGTAAGATCGAACCTGAGCCTTCTCTCCGGATGGACACGAGCCGTCAGTGCGCTCACAACTTTCTCAGCATTCTAACGACACGTCAACCGAATAAGCAAGGCCGATCTCCCTCAAGATCATCACGAACGATTCGCGCGAGCGAAGCCATTTTAGAGATTCCCGGAACTCCTCTTGGCGTGGTTCTTTACGAAGTTCAAAACGTCAACGGGTCGGCGGCGATGCCGAATTTTTGCGGGTTTTGGGCGATGACGCCGATGGCCAGGAAGCGGAGCACGAAACTGTGGGCTTGGTCGTTGATGACTTGATGATCGTGCAGGTACCAGATGGTGCGGATTGTGCTGGGGCTGTCGCTCACTCGGCCGGAGAATTTGGTGATTTTTGATTGCAGGGCAGGGCCCTCTTCCAGGGACGCTACCCACAAGAGGGTATCGTTAGCAATTTGTTCGTCACCGAACATCGCGCGGGTTTTTGATAACGATTGGCATACCGTAGTTGCTACTTGCCCTGCCAGAGCCGTGCGCACCCCGTTACATGTTAGGTGACAGCCCATACCGGCAACGATCGCGGCAGAGTGAGAGTTCGTTGATCCATTCAGTCCTGTTTTTGTCGCATCGCAAAGACTGAGCAAGCTACCGATGGAATTTCAACTGCACGTTTAGCAGAATAGGATTCTCTGGTTTGATCGCAAGGCGATAGACTGTTTGAGGCGGCGGATCATCCTGCGTTAGCTCCTGGGACTTATCGCTGCCGACGGCTTGCTCTTTCTCCGTCATGGCCTGTCCGACCCCGCCGTCCATATCAAACCTGGCAGCGGTCGCGCCCCACTGCTTTTCCCATGATTCGACTTGCTGACGTCGCAACCTTATGGCTCTGGAGGCGAGTTGGTCAGAGGGCACCAGTGGTTGCGCGGCGACAATTATCGTAACGAGTTCGCCTACGTGATTCTTGGTGGTGTCACTAGGCGTAATGGTGAACTTCCCAGTGGCCGAGGGAATATAAATCAAGCGTCCCGCCTTGACGCGGTTCAAGTCGTTTGTCTTTAAGGTTGGGAAAATCAGCAACGGTTCGCCCAGGGTTCCGTCAGCGTATTGTGCTCGATCGATGACATAAAGATATCCGGCTCGCGATAACGATTCGATCCCGAGGCGGACCTTCTGTCCAGGATACAACGGCGTGTCCTCTTCGATTCTCTCTGCTGTCCATTCCACCGCGGTCCCTTCCTCGTCTTCGATCAATTCTTTGGTCTTGTCTGCGGCGGTGTGTTTGCGAAGGCGCCAGAAGGTAACGCCCACTTGCGCGAAAGTCGTTCCCGGGGGCGGCGTAGCGGTGTTCGCATTGCTGGTGGATTTAGAGGCGGGCCTGAATCGACCCGCAGGTTTCTTCGTCGCCGCGGGACGTTCCTTAATAAACTCTTCGGCCTTGATCGCCTTCGAGGCATCCTCGTCCTGCGCGACAACTGCACTGGCGCCGGCAAGACAAATAAACAAAGCCAGCAGTACCAGAACTCGATTAGTTAACATGATCCCTCCTTCTCAATAAACCTCGTGGGACAGTTCGATGCGATTGACCAAAACGTCGCCTCTTCCCTTTACGGAGGTAAGCTTCTTAGATTTATCGGCGATTACCTCCGGCGGCGCAGAGTCATACTTCTTAAGATAGGACTCCACCAGCGCAATGTGATCGGGATTAATGATAACTCCTGGATCCTTCTGGTTCCGAGCCGCGTCGCTGAAGATTGCGTCCAATTCGGCTATCGGCTGGGTTGACCAGATGATCCAGAATTTTTCGACGCCATTCTGTTCCACAAATTGGTACCATTTCGATTTTGCTTCAGGTGGCGGAATCTGCACTGCGCGATCTGCGGACAGTTTTGCATCTACCTTATTGTTGCTAGGCAGCGGAAACAGGATGTCATATTCCTCGACGCCATCCTTCCCCGGTCCGACATTAAGTAAATAAAGGGCGCCTGATTGTGAGGGTTGTACATTGAACTGAAACTTCCACCCGTTACCGAACGAAATGTCGCCGGCTGATAAAATCGGTTCGCCCAGCGGTTTTTTGTTGAGCATCTTCTGAACAGTCAGCCAGTAGGTTAATGATTGCTCTGGACCAACCGGCGCTACAGTTGCCGGTTTAGACGGTTGAGATGCGGGAGGCGTCTTTGGCCTAACGACATACCAGATCCCAACAACCATCAAAGCAAGAATTGCCAGTGCGCTCGCGGCCATGATCGACACCCTTTTGTAAATCGGTGTCGATTTAGCGAGTTGGAATTTTGTCGGAGCTACCGGATTACCGAAATCTTCTCCGTAGAAGTTGAACACCTGAACCGGCGCCCCCGGTCTAATTTCGGTCTTACCCAGATCGTGGATGTAGCCTGACCAGCGCGAAAGTTGTCCCAGATCATCGGCGACGCGATTCGAGAGCAGGATATGCCCGCGGTCCCCACAATCCACCACGCGTTGAGCCATGCTAAGGCCACCGCCGGCAATATTCATGTTGGTATTTATGTCTGCCAGGCGATAGACCGGACCGCTGTGCACTCCCATCCGCAGCTCGATATCCGATCTGCCCTTCAAGGCCCGGCTAATGTCGATCGCGCACCTGACCGGAGCTTCAGGATCGCCAAAGAAGGCCAGTGCCATTCCGTCGCCGGTTGGCAAGCGGACAAGGTGCTCCTTACCTGCGCGGCGGCATTCAGCGGCGTCAAGAACAAGTCGCTGAAGCTCGGCTAAACACCCCTTTTGCTGATCCATTAAAAGCTGTGAGTAGCCTACTATGTTCAAGATCAGCACATGCGCGGTCTCCAGCGTCAGGGTTATCGACTCTTCGCTCGCAGGCGCGCTCGCAGGTTTAAGATCCGATCCTGATTCATCTTGTTCATGATCGCCTAGTAAGGCATTCGATAATAGATCTCCAAAATCTCGCGCGCGCTTGAAACGTTGTTTCGGTTCAAAAGACAAGGATCTGAGAATCAGTTCTTCAGCAGCCTTCGGAAGGCTCGGTCGCAAATCGGCCGGCCTGACGCGAACTCCGGATCGTTGCAGCTCGAGAAGCTGATAGGCTGAATCTGGAGTTGTCGGTCTTCTTCCCGTTAGCATTTCGTACGCGATCACGCCGAGAGAATAGATGTCACTCGCGGTCGTAAGCGGCAGCGCACTTAACTGCTCGGGTGACATGTAAGCCACCGTGCCGACGGCCAGATCCTTCGTGGAACCCGAGGAGACCAGAGAGTCCTTGACCCTGGCCACGCCAAAATCAATTATCTTGACTTGTTCATCATCGCCTATGAGGTTCTCCACCATTACATTATCCGGTTTCAGGTCGCGATGAAGAATCCCACATTCGTGAGCAGCGGTCAGCGCCCGACCCATCTGAGTGATAATCTTGGCGGCCTGCTGAAACGGCAATCCCTCGGGCGTGATCAGAGCCCGCAGCGGGATGCCGTTGACGTATTGCATGACGATGTAAGGTTGCCCACTTTCCGTGACGCCCGAGTCGAATACTCCCACAATGTTAGGATGATTGATTCGCGTGAGCGCCTCAATTTCGTGCTTGAATTTTCTGGCGCTCCATTCGGTTTGCTTTTCGTCATCGCGCATAACCTTGACCACCACCTTGCGCGAGATCATCTTCTGGTCCGAAGCCAAATAGACTGCGCCGAAGCCCCCCTGGCCCAACTTCCGATCGATAAGATAGCGGCCTTCGAGAATCATGCCGATCAGCTTGTCGTTTGCATCGTCCTTGGGCTTGGCCTCAGTAGGCGCATCAGCGCGGATCGTGTCTCCACCCAAGTTGTCTTCGAGGTATTCCATCACTATTAATCCGGTAGCGTAGACTTTAGTCTGCGACTGCCAGTGAAACTCGAACGCAGACTGAAGTCTACGCTACTTTACTGACTAGTGGCATTGCCGACCTTAGCTATGATTAGTCTTTCAGCGCCCACCTGGCGAGTATAGAAGACTCTTGGCCGCTGAACTTTCTGCTCGTCGGGCTCATCCTCAATCAACTCCTTGCTGCCCTTTCGATCTCTTCTTATTTGTGGTACGTGCTCGGTGGCGTATGCGAACCATTCTTGAAGCAGTATTTGCCGATCGCCGTCAAGATCGGCGAGACCCTTTTTTATTCCATCCTCGAGCAGAGCGTAAGCCAGATAGCTATGCTTCAGCTTTTCGGATTCGAACGCGACCTCGTCGCTCTGCGAAGCAGTCAGTATATACATACCTTTCTCGTATGCCAGTTGCGCCAGTCCCCGTGTATTCATGGGCCCGCGTCGTTGCTCTTCTGATTTCAAAGCCTGGCCGGACTTACAAGCGTCAATCAGCAGCAGTATTTGATTGGCCTCCAAATCTTTCAGAGCACCTTCCAGGTCCCTATCCGAGATGCTATGAGCCAGGATTGTTTTGAATCCCTCCAGGCTCGTTCTTTCTCCCCGGTAACCGAGATCATGTGGAATCAAATAGAAGCGATCATGATCGGCGGCGCCATGCCCGGAGAAGTAAATTATAACAGCGTCTTCCGGTTGTGCCTGGTTGATTTTTGCCAGCGCGCGCGGCGCGGTCGGGGGCAGAGGACCAATGTCAGAGCCTGCCAGTCGTTTCAGAGCCAGCAGGATATTGGCTCTGGTCGCCTCCGCGTTAAATAGCGAGATCGTTACGATGGGATTGTAGCGCCCGATCCGCTCTTGCTGATCCTTTAATTGGCCGCCCATCTCCGTGGCATCTGCGACTGGATAGTGTAGATCGTACTGAGGGTTTTCATACTGCTCCACGCCGATCGCCAGCACGTAAGCAGTGCCCATGCGTTTGAGATTGTCAGCACCACTTAATGACAGGCTGGCGTCCCCACTCTTGATGTTGTCATTATTGAAAGCATAGACCGAGAGCCGGTTCTCTCCCGCGATCACCGGAATGGTTGCTTCCACGGTTCCTTTGCGCGCGCCCTTCAACACATCATCTGGCCATGTCTTCACCAGGAGGCCATTACGGAACAGGCGCAGATCGCGCGCGCCACATCCCAGAGCGTGCTGCTTGTCAGGTTCGGCATCGGTGATTTCGAGCTTGATGGTTACCTCGCGGGTGGCAATTTTGCCGGTGCTATTTCCACTGAGGGCGATGGCGACACGCGGTTGCCGGCGATCCTTCTGCGCAATGTCCTGCGGCGCCTTGGGATCCTTTCCCCCAAAAATATCTGCGAGGACACCGGGATAGTAAAACTCATTGAAGTACGCCTCGACCGGCAGCGCGTTGAACGTGTCTCCTCCGAAACGCCAGAGTAGCAAATTCCACGAGTCAGGAGATCCATCAAAGAGACCATCAGGGGTGACTACCAGCCAATCATCACTGTTAGCCACCGGGACCAGCGTGGCCACCAATGTTCCCGTCGTTGTCGAGACGGTCATGCTGCCATCCTCACTGGCAGAAATGATCCAGCGTCCGTCGCTGCTGAAGGTGACGCCATTCACTTTCTCGGACCCGCCCCTCAACCCGCGCGGTTCGGCTCCGGATTTGACGTCCCAAATCTTGACGCTGCGATCGCTGCTGGCCGAAGCCAGCAATTGACCGTCCGGACTAAATGTGACTTTGAGGACCTCGTCGCTGTGTCCGCTCAACGTTTGTAATGGAACACCGGTTGAGAATTCCCAAAGTCTTACGGTCTTATCGGCGTTGGCTGCAGCCAACAGTTTTACATCGGGATTTAGGGCCAGGGAATTGATCTCGGCGCCGAGGTTGTCAAGAGTTCTGATGACGCTTCCCGTCTTCAGATCCCAAACCCGCACGGTTTTGTCTCTGCCCGCTGATGCAAGTAGTTGCCCGTTGATGCTGAAGACTACACTAGTTACCTCTTGCGTGTGTCCCGTCAAGGTGCGGGCCCGCTTTGTATCGAGATCCCATATCTCCACCGTCTGCTGCATGCCCGCGGAGGCAAGAAACTTCCCATCAGGACTGAAGGCGACAATGTTTATGCTCTTCGGACTGGACGGTAGATTGAAAGCCAGCCGTCCGGTGCTCAGGTCCCAAACTTTCACTTCTCCACTCGCGCTTCCTGAAGCAAGGAGATGACCGTCCGGGCTAAAGGTGACCGTGTTTACGAATCCCATATGGCCCGAGAGGCGGGGCAACTCTCGTCCCGTCGCCACTTGCCACAATCTGATGCTTGAATCATTTGCTGCCGATGCAAACCAACGTCCGTCCCGGCTGAAGTCGACGGCGTTGAAAGCAGTCGAGTGGCTTTCCAAAGTACGAGTCTCTTCGCCGCCGGTTAGCTTTCGAAGATTGACAACTCGGTCACCTGCGCCCAATGCCAGCGTGTCAGCGCTGGGACTGAAAGCAGCGAACACCAGTTGCTCAGCGTTGGCGTCGCCGGGAATTGCGCGGCCTTCTTTTCCGGTGTTTGTATTCCAGAACTCGATTCCACCGTCTTGGTGCGCCGAAATCAGGGCGCCACCGGAACCAAATGCGACCGCGATAACGCTCGACATATTGTGCTTCAGGTTGAAGCGTTCGCGGTCTGATTCAGTGGGCCATAGGCAAACAGTACCGTCCGAGCTTCCCGAAGCGAGCCGACCGCTGTCAGAGCTAAAAGCAAGTGCGGTAATTTTTCCAGTTTGTTTTCGCAGAGTGCGGACAATTCGCCAATTACTGGTGTCCCACAATTTCACCACGGTGTCGGCACTGCCTGAAGCGAGCAACTTGCCGTCACCGCTGATGGCCAGCGCCGTCACCCGCTCGGTGTGATCGTTCAGCGTCTTTATCTCTTTACCGTTCGTGAGATTCCAAACCTTGACCGTCTTATCAGCGCTGCCTGAAGCGAGCCAGCGATTGTCCGGGCTAAACGCCAGCGCTTCGATCGAAGATGTGTGACCGGGCAGCGAAAATAGCTCACGGCCGGTAGCAACATCCCAGATTCTTACCGTTCGATCGCTGCTGCCTGAAGCGAGCCACTGGCCGTTACGGCTCGTGGCCAACGATTTGACGTACCCAGTATGGCCAGTCAGCGCGCGGAGTTCACGGCCGGAAGCCACCTGCCAAATCTTGATGGCGTTGTCCGAACCTCCCGAGGCCAGCCAGCTACCGTCAGGTCCGAAAACCGAGCAATTAACCCCCTTGGAATGCCCAGTTTGCAACACAAGCTCCGGGCGAGTTGTGGTGCTGTCGTTGAGAGAGGCTGAAGTCCCGCGTCCTGCAAGCGTCGCTAGACTCAGAAACCCGACACTCAGAAAGACTGACAAGCCCAAAGCAACGGCCACCATTTTTCTCCGATGTGTTAATTCTGCACTCATATTCGGACTAATGCTATGTCGAGTTCGCCAAAGGTCAGAACCGCCCGCCGAGCGACCTGATCTCTTTGGCAAACGGTGTTAAGAGTACCGACTTCAGTCGGGCGTTGCTCTTGCTAACCTTAAAACCCCAACTGAAGCTGGTACTCTAAACGCCTGTAGCCGAAGTTCTAACATCCTGGTAGCGATCTTTCACAGCCCAAACCGCTGACGATACTCGGTGAGTGTCAGTACCGCGAGCGGTAGCGACCGGGACCAACTACACTCTTGATTAGACCACGATCGCCTCTATGCCTCTCCAAAGTGCCCCTATGATCCGGTCGCTACCGCTCGCGG
>DASYSA010000407.1:0-9850 GCA_036003885.1 Blastocatellia bacterium
ACGTTCGTCATCTTCGGAACAAGATAGACTCAGCGAGCGACCGCAAATTGATACGAACCGTGCGAGGCATGGGCTACTTGATCAGTGATCAGGACGAAGCATGAACACCCGGTCGATACGCTTCAGGTTGACTGTTTGGTATGCGGGCCTATTGGCGGGCTTGCTGGTGCTGTTTGGCGCACTGGTCTATGCCGGGCTGAGTCACTACTTGAGGCGCACTCTCAGTGACTCTCTCACCGGGCAGGCTAACCAAATCGGTGAGAGGCTGCTGGTCAACGTCAGTCAGAGCGGCGAGGGGTACGTTGTTGACGAGATCAGGGAGCACTTCGCTCCGGAGATAAACGGAAGGTTCATTCGGGTGACAAGGGCTGATGGTGGCATCCTGTACGAATCCGGTGTACCCAAGGACCGCAGCTTCGATCCAACTCGGATTTCTGCCGCTTACGCCGGGCTGAGTCAGGTGTCATCCCGCGTCGAGCATTCGTCCGGCGGCGCTGAGCTGTTGATATCGGCGGTTCCCTTCATAGCGCACGATGGGACCGGCTTTCTGATCGAAGCCGGCGCGCCGCTGAATCAGAGCGAGAGCATTCTCCATGGCCTGCTTCTAACCTTTGCCGTAGGACTGCCGCTCGTGGTTGCGGTCGCTATCGGTGGCGGTTACCTGCTGATGCGACGCGGCCTTGCGCCGGTCGGTGAAATCACGCGCACCGCGGAGCAGATAACATCGCGCAATCTCACTGAGAGACTACCCGTGTCCGACACCGGCGACGAACTCGAAGCCCTTTCGGTCGCGCTCAATCGAATGATTGCCCGAATCGAGCACTCATTCCGGCACATCAACCGGTTCACCGCAGATGCCTCACACGAGCTTCGCACACCCCTGACCGTTCTCCGTGGCGAGCTCGAAGCGATTGCGCGAAAGCCTCAGCTCGATCGCGACGTGCGCGAGACGATTGGCAGCGCGCTTGAAGAGACTGAGAGGCTGGCGAAGATCGTCGAAGGACTGATGGCTATATCTCGTCTCGATGCGGGCGAAGCAAAGATGGAGCGTTCAGGGTTCGATCTTGGAGAGCTGGTCGCCACCACAAGCGAACAGATGCGGTTGCTTGCTGAAGACAAGAGCATTGCGCTGCGGTGCGACGCGACAGCTTTGGTCGCTATTGAGGGTGACCGCGCGCGGCTGAAACAGCTGGTAGTCAACCTCCTGGATAACGCGATCAAGTATACGCCGGAGGGCGGATCGGTCGGCGTCAAGGTTTGCTCGGCAGATGGCATTGCCCTGATTGAGGTCGAAGACAACGGAGTCGGGATCTCCGCCGAAGCGCTTGCGCACGTATTCGAGCGTTTCTATCGAGTCGACAAAGCACGCTCGCGCCAGATGGGCGGGTCCGGTCTTGGCTTATCAATCGTCAAATCCATCTGCACCGCTCACGGGGGTAAGGTGACGGTGGACAGCACCGAGGGCCGGGGTACTCGCTTTCGAGTTGAACTGCCGCTGGCCAACGGCATCTCTGAACGATTTGAATCGCCTTAAGACCCGGATGAGGAACGAGGAGAACACAGAGTCTGGGGGGTATAGTATGAACAGAGTTCAACTGAGTTTCAGTGTATGCGCGCTTTCTATCATGGTTTCGGTTGCCTGTAGCACGAGCGAAACAAATGACGGAGGCGGAGGCAAATCGTCCCCTACCGACAACAAGGTTGCACCTGAGAGCCCCGCTCCACTTCAAACCGCAGGCAAGGGCTTCGTCTATAACTTCGATAGCGACGCAGCCGGCCAGATGCCCGCCAGGTTTCACGGTGCGCTAACCGGCCAGGGTGAAAACAGCAAGTGGGTCGTGAAGGCAGATTCGTCGGCGCCGTCGCAACCGAATGTGCTGGCTCAGCTCTCGAACGACAAGACCGACTATCGCTTCCCTCTTGCGATCGCGGACGAAGGGTCATTTCAAGACCTGGACGTGAGCGTCAAATTCAAAGCAATCGCAGGCGAGGTGGATCGCGCTGCGGGTCTGGTGTTTCGGTTGAAGGACGCAAACAACTACTACATTGTCCGCGCCAACGCGCTCGAGAACAACTACAGGCTGTATCACGTCGTAGCGGGAAAGCGGCAACAGTTTGCGGGAGCGAACATCAAGGTCGCTTCGGGCGAGTGGCACGAACTGCATGTTGAGTGCGTCGGAAACAGAATCACCTGTTACTACGACGGCGATAAGAAGATCGAATCAGCGGACGATACTTTTAAACAAGCGGGCAAAGTCGGTCTGTGGACGAAGGCCGATTCGGTCACTTACTTCGATGATTTCCGTGTAAATGCCAAATGAATGTAGAGGGAGGAGAAAGCAATGGCGAGTCTTACAAGACGTCAAGCAGTTAAAGGGGTGGTTGCGAGCGCAGGAGTCGTCCTGGCAGGAGTGAACGCTTCGAAGGCCGACGGAAGTGGAACAATCTTGACTACCAATGAACAGGGTGCGTCCCAGGTGCTCCAGGCCTTTCGCGGTCAGCATCAACCAAGAGCACTGCCGTTCGATCCCGCGAAGCTGACAGGAATTTCTGAGAAGCTGATCCGCTCGCACCACGAGAATAACTATACCGGCGCGGTGAAGGCGTTGAATGCCGTGGAGCAACGCCTCGAGGTGATGATGAGAGACAAAGACTTGCCCGCGTACATCTACGGCGACCTCAAGCGTGAAGAGCTGGTAAGAACGGGATCAGTCATTCTTCACGAGTACTACTTCGCCAACCTTGGTGGCGACGGTAAGTCCGGCGGCGCGGTGCTGGATCTGATCAAACAGTGGTTCGGCAGCTACGAGCAATGGGAAGCGGAGTTCAAAAGAACCGCAAACGCGCTTGGCGGGGGATCGGGTTGGGTAGTGCTGGCCTACAACGCGCACACCGCTGAAGTTCACAACTATTGGGCGTGGGATCACATGCACAACGCGCCGATGAGCCGTCCGCTTCTGGTGCTCGACATGTATGAGCACGCCTATCACATGGACTATGGCGCCGCAGCCGCCAAGTACGTCGACGCATTTATGCAGAACGTGAAGTGGGAAGAGGTGAATCGTCGAGCCGAAGCTGCTGTGAAAGCCAGGCTGGCCTGAGCCATCAGTCGCCTGGGTTGATTTGTGAGCGAGGTACATTGACTTGATCGCGAGCCCAGGCGTTCGAGCACCCTTGCCTCGGTAGGGGACCCTCAACGGAGGAATGTATGAAGTCGGCAAGAGATTACCGCATCGTTCCCATTCTATTCTTGCTTTTCGGGTTGCATTCGCACGCGCAGGAAACGAACTCAGGCAAGATGACAAAGACCACCGAGCAGATGCCAGTAGTCATATTTGTGTGCGAACACGGCAGCGCAAAGAGCATTGTGGCAGCCACACACTTCAACGATCTGGCGAGGAAGAGAGGTATGAATGTCCGAGCGATTTCGCGAGGCACTAATCCCGATTTAGAAATAGCGCCAGGCGTCGCAAGAGGCCTGCGGGCCGACGGCCTGGAAGTGGGAGCGGAGAAGCCGACGAGGCTATCGAGGGAAGACGCTTCGGGCGCCATCCGCGCGGTTGCATTCTGTCCATTGCCGAAGGGTTTCCTCGGTTCCGTTCCTATAGAGGAATGGAACGATGTGCCCTCAACCAGCGAAGACTATGGTAAGGCCCGCAACAACATAGTCGAGCGTCTCAAGCACCTGCTCGATGAATTGAAAGCAGTGACGGGTCAGAAACGGAGCGATCAGTGAAAAGTGAGAACCGGCATATACGGACACTAGCTTTGGAGCAGCGGAGGCGAGAACCAATGCAGACGAGTTTTGTTCCCAACCCGGCGCCACGCCGGCTGTCTAAAGCATGGTGGATTTTAGCGCTAATTATTCTGCTCACCCCCGTGGCTCGCAGCCAAACCTTGAAGAAGGTCGACACTTTCGACCTTCCCGGTCCGCCGGGCAAGAGGTTCGACTATCTGACCATAGACTACAAGCACGATTACTTGTTGTCGGCGCACCTTGGCGCAGGCCTTTTGTACGTTATTGACCTCAAGACAAACAAGCTGGTCAAAGCCATCCCCGATGTGCCGGGAATCGAGGGAGTCGAGTACGCTCCGGATGTTAACAAGATCTACACGTCAAATTGGACGGAAAACAAGATCGGCGTGATCCCTCTCGACCAGATGCAGGTCGTGAAGAAGCTTCCGACCGAAGCTAAACCTGATGGCAGCACTTATGCCGAGCCCTTCCACAAGCTCTATGTATCAGACGAGCGGGGGCGCGCTGTGGCGATTGTTGATGTAAGGGAAGACAAGATCATCAACACCCTTCACTTTGAGAGCGAGACTGGAATGCCGCAATACGATCCCGTGGCGCGCAAAGTCTACGTCAATCTTCAAGAGCAAAACCTCTTCGCCGTGATCGATCCGTCTACCGACAAAGTGGTAGCGCGATACCCGGTAGGAGCGTGCAAAGGCAATCACGGCATGGCGCTCGATCCTGAACATCATCGCGCGTTTCTTCAATGTGAAGGCAACAACATGATGACGGTCTTCGACCTTGACGCTCACAAACCGATCGCCCACCTGCCCACGGCGGCTGGAGGAGACGTTGTCAAATACGATCCTGGATTGAAGCGTATTTACGTCGCTTGTTCCAGTGGTTCGATTTCGGTGTTTCAGGAAGAGGACGCCAATCACTTTAGGAAACTCGAAGACTTTCCCGTCCAAAGGAGAGTGCATAGCCTCGCGGTCGACGTGAGAACCCATCGCGTCTACACCCCTGAAGAACAGGAAGACGGTCGTCCGGTGGCGCGCATGGTTGTCTACGACGCCGTGTTGAAGCAACGATGATTGGGCAAATGGCATTGGAGCAAGTGGCTTTCGTCGAACGACGGCTTCGTAAAAGGTCGCTCTGGTGCCGTCGAGTCTAAGGAGGGATACAAGACTATGAAGTGGGTAACCCGAGAGCGAGTGAAAGTTGATAGGGTCGCCTGTCCCTGGCTGATCCGAAAGTTTGTCGACGCGGAAGCCGAATTCTTGTTCGTCCCGGCTGAGCAGGTCATGGAAGTGTCGCAACGCGAAGCTGCAATTCCCTTTGATGTGACTGGAGTGGAACTCGGGCACCACGCGGGCAAATGCAGCTTCGAAGCTATAGTTGATAAGTACGAAATCAAAGACCCCGCAATCAAAGTGCTTTCAAGGATCGTGCACGGTGCTGACGTATCCCATGACCTCTATGGTGAGGCGGAGGCGCCCGGGCTGAAGGCAATCGCAGAGGGTTTCAGACAGCTGGGACTGAAGAACGACTACGAGATCCTGGAAAAAGAGTTCATCGTTTACGACGCCCTGTACGAGTACTGCCGTAACAGGCTCGCAGCAGTCAAATAGCGCCCGGCACGGAATAACCAGGTTGCCGGCTGGGTTATCAAACTTCTGCCGGAATGAGGTCACCCGGTTATCGAATTGAATGGACGAAGAGAATCGCAACGAACCCGCGATGCCTGACGAAAAGATGCCAGGGTTGCGAGAGGTGTTCCTTTACTTTTTGCTGCTCGGCTTCATCAACATCGGCGGACCTGTTGCCCAGATAACCATGATGTTCAATCACATGGTTGAGCGCCGTGCCTGGCTCTCGAAGGAGCGCTTCGTAAGCATCATGGGCTTTTGCCATATGCTTCCTGGTCCGGAGGCGCTGCAGCTCGCGATCTATGTCGGTTATATCAAGCGAGGCGTCCTGGCCGGCATTGCGGCTGGCGTTACTTTCATTGTGCCGGGAGCTCTCGTGATGATCATCCTGAGCCGGCTGTATGTCGAATATGGCAGCCTTCCACAGGTGAATGACGCGCTCTATATCCTTAAGCCGGCGGTGCTGGGAATCATTGCGGCCGGAATCATCAAGCTTGGCAAGGCGGCAATCAAAAGCGCGGTGCTTGGCATTATTCTCGTTGGCGCCTTCGTTGGCATGCTATTCGGAGGAGTGAACTTCCTGCTGATACTGCTGCTGGCAGGCGTCCTGAATCTTGTCTTCGGCATGCGGCCGCGGAACTCCCGACCGACATCCGCCTCGGCGGCGGCCATCATCGGCGTCCTCGGCTCTTTCGACGGAAAATTGCTCCAGCTAGCCTGGTTATTCCTTAAGACCGGGCTGTTCAGCTTCGGCGGGGCTTATGCATCACTCGCGTTTCTACAGGACGGCGCCGTTGCGAATCATCACTGGTTAACATCAGGTCAGTTACTCGATGGTGTCGCCATCAGTGTCGCGACACCCGGTCCGTTTATGCTGTTCTCGACCTTCGTCGGCTACATTGCCGCCGGCATTCCGGGTGCGATTGTCGCTACTGTGTTCGTCTTTCTCCCGTCGTTCGTGTTCGTGCTCCTGGGCGCGCGTTACGTCGAGCAGGTTCGTAACAATCTACCGGTGCAAGCGTTTCTCTCGGGCGTCAGCGCCGGCGTAGTGGGTGTGATCCTTGTTGTATCGATAGATCTTGCGCGCGAGGCCATCGTTGGAGTCCCGAGCCTTGTCATGGCGGCAATCGCTTTCGTATCAATCGTGGTTTTCAAAGTCGATGTGGCGAAGGTTGCTGCCGGCGCAATGGTGTGTGGAATTGTGTACGCCGTAGTCAGAGCGCTGCACTGAGCCGTTACTTCATCAGTCCAACTACGAAACAAACGTTGATGAGCAAAGCCAGCCAGCTCACATTCAACAACCGATCGGTGTGGCCCGCGAAGACGTTGAGTTACGTGGCCGCCCTCCTGATCGTGTGCTTGTCAGCCGCCGGCAGCCCGGCCATTCAAGCCAATACCGGTGCCGCGACCGACAAACGCACAACCGTTACGCGAGCCAAATCCCGCATAACTGTTGACGGACTTCTAAGCGAAGCCGATTGGCTCGATGCCGCTCCAGTCGGCGATATACTTCAGCGTGATCCACATCCCGGCGAGCAGGCCACCGAAAAGACTGAACTCAAGCTGCTATACGATGATGAGAACCTCTACATCGGAGTAGCCTGCTATGACTCGGAGCCGAACCGAATTATCGGCACTCAGATGGAGCGCGATGCCGATCTTTCGGCAGACGACAGGATTGAAGTGCTAATCGACAGTTTTCACGACCGTCACAACGCGTTCTATTTTTCGACAAACCCCCTGGGCGCGCTGGTCGACGGACTGATCATAGAGAACGGCCAGCTAAACAGGAATTGGAATGCGATATGGTACGTTCGCACTCACCGATCCGATGCCGGCTGGACGGTCGAGTTTGCGATTCCATTCAAGAGCATCGGCTTCAAAAGCGGGGAGCAGGTCTGGGGGTTCAACTTTTCGCGAACCATCAAGCGCAAGCTCGAAGAGGATCGATGGGCGTCGCCTCGGTTGGATCTCAAGTTCTTTCAAGTCTCAGAAGCGGGTGAGATACACGGTCTGAATGGAATACATCAGGGCCGGGGTCTCGATATTCGTCCGTTCGTATCCGCCAAGGCGCTTCATCGGGTTAACACAGGAACCGATGTCGGATCGAAAGCGGGCCTGGACATCTTCTACAACATAACGCCCAGCCTGAAGTGGACGACAACTATCAACACCGACTTTGGGGAAACCGAAGTGGACAGCCGTCAGATCAACCTGACTCGCTTTGAGCTGTTCTTTCCGGAAAAGCGCTCGTTCTTTCTCGAGAACGCCGGTGTGTTCAGCGTAGGGCAGGAGAGCGACGACGAGGCGGACGTAATCCCGTTCTTCAGTCGGCGCATCGGACTGCTGAACGGTCAGGAAGTTCCGATACTGGCAGGGACAAAACTGACTGGAAAGCAGGGACCATACACGATCGGCGTGATCGGAATACGCACTCGCGAAACCGATTTCACGGAAGCGAAGAACTTCTTTGTCGCACGAGTCAAACGTGATTTCCTGAAGCAGTCATATGTCGGAGCGATCTATACCGAAGGAAATCCCGAGCGACCCTTTTCGAGTCGAACTATTGGGGGAGATGGGCGCCTGTTCACTTCAAAGTTTCTTGGTAATGACCGCAACTGTGGCGTCGATGGTTTTGTGTTGAAGACGGCGAATAGAGATTTGAGCGGCAAAGATTATTCATATGGGATCGGTGTGAGCTGCCCCAACGACCTCTGGAGCGCATCTGCGTCATGGAAACGCATCGGCGAGAACTTTCGGCCAGCTCTCGGATTCGTGCCACGATCAAACGTAGACAAGCTAAGCCTCGGATTCGAGTTTGACCCGCGCCCGAAGGACTTCTTGAACGTTCGACAGATGTTTCACGAATTCTTCTTCAACCATTTCAGACGCATCGACAAGGGCAGGACCGAAAGCTGGCGGTTGTTCACAGCGCCCATCAACTACAACCTGAATTCGGGCGAGCACATCGAGTTTAACTACGCTCCGCAATTCGAGCGCTTGTTTGAGCCGTTCGAGATTGCCAAAGGCGTTGTGTTGCCGGCAGGGGACCATAGGTTCACGCGGTGGCGACTCGAAACCAACACTGCTTCGAAAAGACGATGGAAATTTGACAACGCATGGTGGTTCGGCAGCTACTGGTCAGGCCACGCAAACCAGTTTTCCACCTCGTTTCAATTGAAGGTCGCGCCGCATCTGCTTATGAGCGCAGGATGGGACCAGACATTTGCACGGCTCGCAGAAGGAAACTTCGTGGCGCGAGTCTATACCATCCGTGCCAATTACTCAGTTAGCCCTTATCTCACCTTCTTCAACCTGGTCCAGTTCGACAATGAGTCGAAGAATATGGGCTGGCAGAGCAGGGTGCGATGGATTCTCAAGCCTGGTAGTGAGCTGTTTCTGGTCTTCAATCAGGGCTGGCTTCAAGACGAGAGGGGCGGGTTCAAGTTTCGAGCGTCCGAGACAAAGTTGTCGGGCAAGTTTCAGTACACGTTCCGCTTTTGACACAGTGGACGCAAGGAGAGGCATAATTGACAACCATCAGAAAATGCTGTCTCATCCTTGCCACTATCATCACTCAGGAGCGTTCATCGATGGTTGATCTTCAGAGAACTCCATTGCGCCTGTGGCTCGTCTTCGGCATCTTCGCCACCGTTCTGATGGCCTTGTCGCCGCCCGCTCTCGCACAGCAATATGATGGCACTCTTTGGTCGGGCTTGCGCTGGCGAATGATTGGACCGTTTCGCGGCGGACGTGTGAACGCGGTGGGTGGCGTACCCGGGCAGCCCAACACATTCTACTTCGGCTCGGTCGGCGGTGGAGTGTGGAAGTCCAGCAACTCCGGCAGGACGTGGGTCCCGATATTCGATTCGCAACCGGTTGCCTCAATCGGCGCCCTCGCAGTTGCCCCGTCCAGTGCCAACATCGTTTACGTCGGCACGGGAGAGACCGACGTGCGCTCGCAGATTTCGTTCGGCAACGGAATGTACAAATCAACCGATTCGGGCAAGACCTGGGCGCACATTGGATTGGATAGTACCCGGCAAATCGGGCGCGTCCTCGTCGACCCGAAAAATCCCACCGTCGTCTTTGTCGCGGCACTTGGTCACGTTTACGGTCCCAACCCTGATCGCGGAGTCTTCCGATCACGCGATGGCGGCCTGTCCTGGCAGAAAGTCCTATACAAGAATGAGAATGTGGGTGCTGCTGATCTCGCCTTCGATCCGCAGAATTCGCAAATCGTCTACGCCAGTCTGTGGGCTACGCGCCGCACGCCCTGGAGCGTCTATCCGCCGTCATACGGTCCCGGCGGCGGGTTGCATAAATCTACCGATGGCGGCACCACATGGCAGCAACTCAGCAATGGCTTGCCCTCGGAAAAGCTCGGGCGCATCGGCATTGCCGTCGCACCGACGAACCATAACCGGGTCTATGCCATTGTGGATGCGAAAGAGGGTGGCCTGTT
>DASYSA010000408.1:0-13253 GCA_036003885.1 Blastocatellia bacterium
GTTCCACACCTCACGCTGTTGGACAATCGGCCCACGCATCTGAGATAATCTGCAATTTCAATCCAGCAGTGGATTCCTAACTGTGGAGTCAGACAAGATGAAAGACCGGGTCCAGACTGACGGAGCTCCGAAAGCCATCGGGCCATACTCACAGGCCATAAAAGCGAACGGAATGGTCTTCGCTTCGGGCCAGATTGCTTTGGATCCCGTGAGCGGGCAGACGGTCGAGGGCGGTATCACCGAACAGACCGAGCGCGTGCTCAACAATCTAAAAGCGGTGCTCGAAGCTGCAGGCAGCTCACTTGATCGAGTTGTGAAGACAACTGTATTTCTGTCTGATCTGAAGGACTTCGCAAGTATGAATGTGGCTTATGGGAAGTTTTTTGGGGAGAACCCACCGGCGAGGTCTACTGTTGAAGTTTCGCGGCTGCCCCGGGACGTGCGAGTCGAGATCGATGCGATCGCGCTCCTTTGACGGCTCGTGACCTCGTCATCTTCACTGGTGACTCCAATTGGCTCGGTGCATCTGATCCTCGTGGCTCGATATCCGGATCAAGTGACCAGGGACGAATGACAAATGACTCAGGCAGCCTTTACGACCTTTCCGGCTTTCAGGCAGCGAGTGCAAACCTTGATTCGCTGGGGGCGACCGGCTACCAGGGCGCGCACGCCTTGAAGATTGGGATCGAAGCGACGGTTGGTTCGGTTATTTGCGTGGCTGACGCGGTGCCCAAACTGGGGCCCCTTGCCACATACGTCACAGCGTTTCGCCATTGTTCTGATACCTCCTATGATAAAAGCGTCTATGAAGACAATTCGGAAGTTTAGCATGCGGGCGGCGCCAGCCGTCAAACCATTTTCGCGAAGGAGCAGACCTGTGTTCAATTCCCCCAGACTCATCACTTTTTTCACCCTGGTTCTCTCGTCCCTGATGGCTGTGTCGTGCAACGGCCCTAAGGGGGACGCAAACAGCGAGGTCGCAGCTAAAGTGGGATCGCGTGAAATAACCATCAAGCACATCGATTCCGTTATCAAGGAACAGCTCAACGCGAGCCCCGGAGCGACCCTGAGCGGCGGCGAGCTTGTCGCCGCGCGACTGACCGTTATCGATAACCTCATTCAAGAAGAAGCCCTCTTCCAGAGGGGTCAGAAAGAGAATCTGGTTCCTGACGAGAACAAGGTCACGCAGGAGATACAGAAGAAAAAGGTTGAAGCTCACCTGACCGAAGATCAGTATCAGACTCAACTCAAAGACGCCGGGTTGAGTGAGGCCGAGTATCGGGAGAGAGTCGCCAGGGAGCTGGCAATCACCGCCCTCACCGATAAGGAGAAGGCCCGCGTCAACCCGCCGACCGAAGAGGAGATCAGGAAGGCCTTCGACGACAACAAGACTCAGTTCGTGGCGGAACGAGGCGCTGACATCTCAGTGATTGTCACCGATCCGCAAAGCAATGGCACACCGGGCGACGCGGTGGGTGAGGCCGCAGCCGAACAGAAGATCAAGTCCGTCTACGATCAACTCAAACGAGGCTCCGACTTCGCCACCGTTGCCTCACAGAAGTCCGAGCACCAGTCTTATATTCGTGGTGGTAATCTGGGATTCGCTTCGGAAGCCGCCCTGAAGCAGACCTTCCCCTCCTTTCCCCAATTGCCTCAGCGGTTGATGTCGATGAGCGTCGGAGACTACACCGAGCCGATGAAGGAGCCTAACTCGGGCGCGTGGCTGATATTCAAGCTCAACAACAAACGCGAGACGGCGCAGAACCTCGGGCTGGACGACGTGCGCCAGAACATCGTCGACACGCTCACGCAGCAACGACAGCAGGTCCTCATCACCGCCCTGATAATGGTCGCCAAGTCTGAGGCCAGTGTGAAGAACCTCCTGGCGGAACGGCTGCTCGCGAATCCTCAGACAATCGTGCAAATGCGTCCTTCTGCATTGCTGGAGCAAGCCGGTCGCGCAGGCCAACCGCAACAGCCCGCGGCCCGCCTTGAAAACGAGAACCAGAACAAGCCGGCCTCGAATGCCAACAGCGCACCACCAGCGAACGCGAATCGCCCAA
Source organism: Blastocatellia bacterium (assembly GCA_036003885.1). Taxonomy (GTDB): domain Bacteria; phylum Acidobacteriota; class Blastocatellia; order UBA7656; family UBA7656; genus DASYSA01. The sequence continues at coordinate 2,064 of DASYSA010000408.1, forward strand.
AATAAATGGAGAATTGAGAATGGAGAATTGAGAATGAGAGAAATGGCGAATGGGTGAAAACCTACGCGAATGCCGGAGAGAGAGAAGTGAGAATGGAAAATGGATTGAGAATTGGATCGCATTCTCAAATTCTCAATTCTCAATTCTGCATTCTCAATTCTCTTAGGTCCCCTCGCATTCTCAATTCTCAATTTTCCATTCTCAATTGGTCATGCTTTTTCGTCTTGACGATGTTCATAAGTCATACGGCGCCCAGGAAGTCCTCCGTGGCGTCACCTTCCAGGTGAATCCCGGTGAGCGAGTCGGACTCGTGGGCCGCAACGGCGCCGGGAAAACCACCATCTTTCGACTCGCTTCCAGAACCGAAGAACCCGACCGGGGACGGGTTGTCCTGCTCCGAGGCCTTCGACTCGGAGTCCTGGAACAGCAACCGACATTCAGCGGCACCAGGAGCCTTCACGAAGAGGCGCTGGCCGTCTTCACCGGGTTGCGCGAGATGGAAGATGAGATCTCGCGCCTCGAGCACCTGATGGGAGAAGCGACCGGCGAAGCCCTCGAGTTGGTAATGCACGACTATAGCGACCTGCGCCATCGCTATGAGATCTCGGGCGGGTTTACCTATCATTCGCGTGTTGATGCCGTGCTCGCAGGCCTCGGCTTCAAGAACAGCGATGGCAGTCAGCCTGCTAATCAACTTAGTGGCGGACAGAAGGCCCGGCTGGCGCTTGCAAAGCTCCTGCTCGCCGAGCCCGACGTGTTGCTATTGGACGAGCCGACCAATCACCTGGACGTGAACGCAGTCGAGTGGCTCGAGGACTTTCTTGCCGAGTACAAATCAGCCTACGTGATAATCTCGCACGACCGCTTCCTGCTGGACCGCACGACGACCAAAATTGTGGAGGCCGACGCGGGCAGGGCCAACGTGTACACCGGCAACTATTCCGCCTACGTCCGCCAGCGCGAAGAGAGGCGACTTGCCCAAACACGCGAGTACGAACAGCAACAGGCAATGATCACGAAAACCGAAGATTTCATCCGGCGGAACATAGCAGGGCAAAAGACCAAGCAGGCGAAGTCTCGTCGTAACAAGCTCGAGCGCCTGGACCGGGTGGAAGCGGTGCGCCAGGACAACACCAGTGCCTTTGGACTCGGCAGCGTCGCACGCGCCGGCGACAACGTGCTTTCGGTAGACGACCTCGCAGTTGGGTACGGATCCAATACTCTCGCTTCCGGAATCTCTTTCCTGCTGAGACGCGGCGAGAGGCTGGGAATCATCGGCCCCAACGGAACGGGCAAGACGACCTTCCTGAAGACCATCATTGGTGCGATCGAGCCGCTAGCGGGCGGAACGACCTGGGGAGCTGGGGTGAACCTCGCGTACTTCGATCAGGAGCTCGCCAGCCTGGACCGCACTTCAACGGTGATCGAAGAGATCATGAGCGTTGCGACACGTGTAGGCGAAGGTGAGATGCGAAGCTATCTGGCCAAATTCCTCTTCACCGGCGACGACATCTACAAAGCTGTCGCGGCGCTCTCGGGTGGAGAGCAGAGCAGGGTTGCGCTCGCGAAGCTGATCTACGGCCGTGCGAACGTTCTTGTGATGGACGAACCGACCAACCACCTGGACATTTCTTCCCGTGAAGCGCTGGAGCGGGCGCTTGGCGAGTACACAGGCACGATTCTAGCGGTCTCCCACGACCGTTACTTTCTGGACAGGATCGCGACAGAGATACTGCACTTCGAGAATGGCGCTGCGACATACCACACAGGGAGCTATTCGGACTACTACGCCCTTCACCATCGCAAACAGACAGCAAGCGAAGAGCAGCCCGAAAAACCCCGGAGTACGAAGGTGGAACCGCCCCGCGCGAAGGCGGCTAAGAAACCGAAACAGCGCGCGGCGGCGGAAGTAGAGAGAGAGATTCACGCATTGGAGTTGGAGCTGGCAAAGGTATCGGATCAACTTTCAAATCCGGCACCCGATTGGAAAGCTGAACAGTACTCAGAGAGCAACGCTCGTCACCAGGCCATTTCGGGTCAGTTGGAGAAGCTCTATCAAGAGTGGGAATCGGTGAACTCAGGGAGTGTGGGTTAGTCCTAAGAGAAGCCCAGACTACAGTTCGCGTCCGACTTGCCACTTGCGACGCATCTCCTCGGCGACCACTTCGTGCGATATCAACCGGCCTGCCTCGGCATCTGCCACCCCGCGCTCTACCATTTGAATGACGTAGTCGAGAGCACCTCACTGAAGTGATGGTGTTAATGAGATGGGGTGTTAGCCCCCTATAAGCTCCATCCCTGCCTGTATTCCCTCCGAATGTACTGCTGAGCCTCAGGAAAATTCACGACCTTCATCTCAGCTGAATCCCAGTAGAGCTTCTTGCCCGAGCGCAGCGCCACATTCCCCAGAAGTAACGCTTCGGTGATCGGACCCTCGAACTCAAAGTTGGCGCCGCCGGGTTTCCCTCCTTTGCAGGCTTCAATCCACTCTCGATCGTTCCCCGGAGACCTGGGCAGCGTCTTGGGCGGCTGTTTGAACTCCTGCATCTTCGAGTCGGGTATCAGCCGCGGATTCGCTCCGTTGAACCCGCAGAGAATCGTTCCCTTATCGCCCACAAACATCAATCCCTCATTATCCTGACTGCTCATCTCGCGCCCTTCTTCCAGCTCTCGCGGGCGCGCGGGTCTCAGCCCGGCGTCATACCAGGTCAGCTTGACCGGCGGCATGTCACCACGGGCAGGAAAGCTGAAATAAATCATCGAGGCAGCCGGGAAAGTCTCCGAGAACCGCTTCGTCGAGCTGGCTTCAACACTCTCAGGCGGCCCCAACTTCAAGACCCGGAAGATCGTGTCGAAACTGTAGCAGCCCATGTCCCCCAGAGAGCCGTTGCCGAAATCGTACCAGCCGCGCCAGACGAACGGCAGATATGCCCGATGATAAGGTCTAACAGGCGCAGGGCCGAGCCACAGATCCCATTCAAAGTTGGCCGGCACCGGATCGGCCTGCGCTGGACGTTCGATCCCCTGAGGCCAAAACGGCCGCGTCGACCAGTTGTGGACCTCGCGGACGGGCCCGATTGCGCCGGCCCAGATCCACTCGCACAGCAATCGTGTCGCTTCGGAGGCTTGATTGCCGACCGCTACCTGTGTTGCCACATGCATCTCGCGCGCGACCTCCGCAATGCGGCGCGCTTCGTATATCGAATGGGTCAACGGCTTCTGACAAAAGACGTGCTTGCGCTTTTTCATCGCCGCAATCGAGACCGCCGCGTGCGTGTGGTCCGGAGTTCCCACGATCACGGCATCGAAGTCTTTCTCTTTTTCCAACAGCTCGCGAAAGTCGACATACAGCGCACAACCCTTGTACTGACCTGATTCCGACTGCGCCCCATAGTATGCTTCAACAAGGCGCCGGGCGGGTTCACGTCCAGCCGTCGGGCCTTTCCAATCCTGTCCCCATTCGGGCTTGCCGGCAATCGCGCGCTCCTTGTCACGCAGCTCGTTTGGAAACCATTCGACGTAGTCGCTGCTCTCCTTATTGACATCGCAGAGCGCAACAATCTGAATATCGGGGTGTTTCAGGAAATCCATCATCACCCGCGTCCCTTGCGCCCCGACGCCGATGCAGGCCGCGGTGACCCTGTCGCCCGGCGCCACAAATCCGGGTCCCCCTAACACGCTGCGCGGCACAATAGTCAATGCCGTCGCGGTGGACGCGGCGGCACCCAGAAAAGCGCGCCGTGAAATCCCTTTATCCCGCCTTTGCGACTCCCTGGAATTCGACATCTCACTTCCCTCCTTTCAGAGACCTTGATCACCCTCTGTTTGGATTTCGATCAAACCTTCATTTGGCTGCCGACAACTCGCTACGGACAAGCTCCAGCAACCTCTTGGTGGCTCGGATTCCGTCAGGCTCGCTCAAGGTATTGCCACTGTACTCTATGCCCACGTAACCGTGATAGCTTGCGGCGAGAACGATCTTCATCATCCGCCGATAGTCGATTCTCACTTCATTTCCCTGCTCGTCGAACTCGCCCGATTTCGCGCTGACGCCTCGGGCGAACGGCATCATCTCCTGGACGCCCTTGTAGCGGTCGTACTGCTGGCCATTGACGAGATTGAAGTTCCCAAAGTCGGGCAGCGTGCCACACCGTGGATGGTTGACCTTCTTGATGACGGCGGACAGCCAAGTTCCGTTCGACGAAAGGCCGCCGTGATTCTCAACAATGACGTTGAGCTGGTGTGTAGCGCCGAATTCGGCCAACCGGCGCAGTCCGTCGGCGGCTCGGTCGAGCTGCTCTTCATAGGCGCCCTGACTCTGCGCGTTGACGCGGATCGAGTGACAGCCCAGAAACTTTGCGGCTTCGACCCACTTGTAGTGATTCTCTACAGCTTGCTTGCGCCGTGCCTCATCGGGGTCTCCGAGCGCTCCTTCGTCGTCAATCATGATGAGCACGCTCCGGACGCCGTGATCGCTCGCCCTCTTCTTCATTTCGGCGAGGTACTTCTGGTCCCGAGCCCTGTCTTTGAAGAACTGATTGACATACTCGACCCCCTCGATGGCGAAGTCCTTCCTGGCAGTCCTCGCAAAATCGAGGTGGTCCAGTTTTCCGTCGAAAAGGGTACGGTGCAATGACCACTCCGCGAGCGAGATTTGAAAAAGTGGTTCTGTCATTTGTCACTCGTCATTTGTCTACGGACTACTGACGAACTTGATGCAAACCGGCTTTCCGACTTCGACACTCTGACCCGTCGGTTTGAGACGGCCGGTCTTCTGATCGATGCGAAACACCACTATCGTGTCACTGCCCTGGTTGGCGGCGAGTAAGAACCGCCCGGACGGATCGATGCCAAAGCTGCGCGGCGTCTTCCCCTGTGTGCCCTGATGTTCAATGACGCGAAGCCTTCCATCTTGCGGATTGACCGCGAATACGGCAATGCTATTGTGGCCGCGATTTGATACGTAGAGGAATCGCCCTGTCGGATGCACCTCCAATTCAGCGGTCGAGTTGTCACCTGCAACGCCCTCCGGCAAGGTAGACAGGGTCTGCAATTCACTGAGCGTCCCCTTCCTGCCATCCCAGGCGAAGGCAGTCACTGTTGAAGTCATCTCGTTGTTGACATAGGCAAAGCGCCCGTTCGGATGGAAGGCAAAATGACGTGGGCCGGCGCCAGGTTTCACGGATTGAAAAGGCGGCTCATTGGGAACTAACGCCCCTGAGGGGTCGATACGGTAGACCAAAACTTTGTCTAGTCCGAGATCCGCTACCGCGGCGAAGCGATTCGCCGAGTCGAGATAGACTCCGTGCGCGTGCGGACCTTCCTGGCGCTCCTTGTTGACGCCGGATCCGGTGTGTTGAATGAAAGCTGTAGTCTTGAGCAGACTCCCGTCAGGTTGAATCGGTAGAACAGCCACGCTGCCACCTACATAGTTCGCGACCAGCAGACTACGCCTCTTGCCGTCGACAGTCAGATGACACGGCGAGCCGCCGCCGGTGCTCTGCTGGTTGAGAAGCCGCAGCTTGCCCGTACGAACATCAATTGCGAATGCGCTCACACCTCCGTTGTTCTTCTTCCCGTCGAACTCGTCGACTTCGTTTACCGCGTAGAGGAATCTGTTGTTTGGATGGATCGCGAGAAACGAAGGGTCCTGACTCTCTGCTGCCAACCCCAGCGGAGTGAGTCGTCCGGTGGCGCCATCGAAGCGAAAGGCGTAGATGCCTTTGCTCTTCTCGCCGGAGTATGTGCCGACGTAGACAATGAACTTGCGGGAACCTCGTGGTGCCGCCAGAGAAGGAGAGAGTCCTGCTCCCAGGATCAGAAGCAAGAGGCTATAGATTCGTATACTGAGTCGCAAATTCATAAGTAGTGACCCAGTGAGTTCCAAGTCCAGGCCCACGTCCGGAACAAAGTACACCGTAGGAGTGCAATATTTATAGCATCAACGACCGGAGGGCAAGTCGGACACGCGGTGTTCCGCGTTGTGTCAGTAATGCGCCGTAACGAGCAACCTCGCCGCATTCCACCGTGACAAATAAGATACACACTGCCGGCAAGGAACACGTCTTCTGTGCTCGAGCTGCTGTTATCTCGAGGGCTTCGCTTTGGCCCGGGACTTGCGAACAAGGAATCTTGGTGCGGACGCAGTTGAATGCGACCGCCAAAAGCAGTAGGCTGAAAATGATCTATCTCGCATTAGACTGACCGTACCCGAACCAACGGTCACTCGGTGCGGGTTCTGATGTGTACTCATTGGTTACAGTAGGGAGGTACAGAAATGATCAGTGGCAAGCCATATGAAGCTAAGAAATTCAACCTTAGCGGGCTCAATGGCATCTCCGATCAGACGATGGAGATGCACTTCAAGCTGTACGAGGGTTACGTCACCGGAACTAACACGTTGACGGAAAAGATCAGGGAGTTCCTGCAAGACGGCAAGGTCGATCAGGAAGAATTCCCCGCGTATTCTGAGTTTACTCGTCGACTGGGGTTCGAGTTCAACGGGATGGTACTGCACGAGTACTACTTCGGCAACCTGAAGAGGGGCGGCACGGTCGACCCGGCGAAAAACTCGCCGTTTATCAAGGCCGCTCAATCAAGCTTCGGTAGCTATGAAATTTGGAAGGCTGACTTTGTCAGCATAGGTAAGATGCGAGGCGTGGGCTGGGCCATTTGCCAGCAAGATCCCAACAACGGCGGCCTCTCCAACCACTGGATCACACTTCACGAAACCGGTAGCATTACGGGGTTTGTTCCAGTGCTCGTGATGGACGTGTGGGAGCACGCTTTCCTGCTCGACTACAAACCGGCCGAGCGTCCCAAATACATCGAGGCCTTCTTCTCGAATATCGATTGGAACGCCGTAGAAAAGCGTCTTCAGAATACTGTGCGCGAAAGCGCGCGTTCTAGCCGGTAACACTCTCCAGATTCCTGTGCTCGGTGTCTCGGGGCTGTCGATGGCTCGAACATGGCCTCGTCAAGACCTGAGCACAGGAACCACACTAATTTTGACCCGGAGATAAAACGCGGAACGCGTTCCCATGGCGTTTTACGTTCTGCGTTTAGCGTCTTACGTTCAAGTTTCGAGTTGAACGTTAGCGTTTGTGGTTGTCCGCTAGCCTCCCGCAGTAGAACGCCAAACGCAGAACGTAAAACGCGGAACGCGTTCTCATCTCGACGATCTATCGGATTCCAGGAAGACGCGAAACAAAAGAAGTTCCACTCGCCGACTGGCGGACACTTCATAATCGTCTGTCCGGTTCGCCTGGGATCCTCGCCATTTCTACCTGTTGGGGATCATGCTCCCCTCCCCCACAATTTGTGGTATACACCCATTCGTCACTGTGCTACACTGCGGACCCGTAGAAGCCATTTCGCATTGAGCAGCTAGTCTCCTGTCTTTTGTGGGTTTTGGACCCACGAACCATGTGATTGACGGCCGCGCCGGCACGGTATTTCATGAGAGAACAATGAACGAAAAAGATTTTGTACACCTTCATCTTCATACCGACTTCAGCCTGCTCGATGGAGCGATTCAGATAAAACCCCTGGTGCAGCGAGCGCAAGACCTGGGGGCGCGTGCGGTCGCTGTGACCGATCACGGCAATATGTACGGCGCGATCTCCTTCTACAACCAGATGAAGGGCTCGGGCATCAAGCCGATCATCGGCATGGAAGGCTACATCGCCAAAGGGAAACATACGGATCGGGGCGAAGATGGTGCCGAGCGAGGAATGAATCACATCATCCTCCTCGCCAGGAATCTGAAGGGCTATCATAATCTCGCAAAACTCTCATCCTTGGCCTTCACCCGCGGCTATTATTACAAGCCGCGGATCGACAAGGAACTGCTGGCCGAGCACAGTGAAGGCATCGTCGCACTTTCGGCCTGCCTGTCGGGCGTACCCTCTTCTCTGCTCCTCACCGACAAGTTCGATGAAGCAGCGCGCCAGGCCAAAGAGTTTGAAGATATCCTCGGCAAGGGCAACTACTACCTCGAGGTTCAGAACCACGGCCTCGAAGAAGAGACCGGCACGGTGATTCCGGGTATGATCGAGTTGTCGAAGAGAACCGGCATCCCGCTGGCCGCGACCAACGATTGTCACTACCTCATGCAGGACGACTGGCGTGCGCACGACATCCTTGTATGCATAGGCGCCGGCAAGACGGTGAACGAAAAGCGAGGTCTCAAATATAAAGAAGGTGAGTTCTATTTTCGCTCCGCCCAGGAGATGTGGGGAATCTTCGGCAACGAACTGCCACAGGCTCTCCTTAACACCGTCGAAATTGCCGAGATGTGCGAACTGGAGCTGCCCAAAGGGGCGAACCACCTGCCGGAGTATCGCGTCCCTGAAGGTGAGACCGTCGACAGCTACTTCGCGCGGCTGGCTCGGGCCGGACTTGAAGAGCGATGGCAGGCAATCAAAGACCGGCCGGATCGCAAGTGCGACCTCGACGATTACAAGGCCAGGCTCGAGCTCGAAATCACGGTCGTCAATCAAATGGGGTTCCCCGGTTACTTCCTGATCGTCTGGGACTTCATAGCCCACGCCCGGAAGAACAACATTCCGGTCGGTCCGGGTCGGGGGTCGGCCGCCGGATCCCTCGTCGCCTATTCCCTGAAGATCACCGACATCGACCCGATTCAATACGATCTGCTGTTCGAGCGCTTCCTCAACCCGGAACGCGTCTCGATGCCCGACATCGACATAGATTTTTGCGTGCGCGGCCGGCAAAAGGTGATCGACTACGTGGCTGACTACTATGGCCGCGATCACGTGGCTCAGATCAGCACATTCGGCACCATGGCCTCGAAGGCTGCCATCAAAGACGTTGGCCGCGCGCTGGAGATGCCCTTCGCTGAGGTCGAGAAGATTGCCAAGATGATTCCGCCTCCAGTCCGTGGACGTAATGTTTCGATCGAAGACGCGATAAAGCAGAACCCCGATCTCAGGAAAGCCATCGACACTGACGACCGTGTCCGTGAGGTAATCGAAATAGCGAGGCGACTTGAGGGCTGCTCGCGCCACTCGTCTGTCCACGCGGCGGGGGTCGTGATTTCGCCCAAGCCGATCCATGAGCTGGTTCCGGTGTCCAAGACATCTCGGGATGAAATAACGACGCAGTACTCGATGAACGACCTCGAGAAGACCGGGATGCTCAAGATGGACTTCCTGGCTTTGACAACCCTGACGATCATCGATGACTGCCTCAAGTCGATCGCTCGCGAGACCGGCGATGAGATCGATCTCTCTAAGATCCCGCTCGATGACCCGGCCGCCCTCCAGCTCTTCGCCGACGGAAAGACCGAAGCCATCTTTCAGTTTGAAGGCGACGGCATGAGAGACCTGTGCCGCAGGTTGAAGCCCGATGGACTGGAAGATCTGTCGGCGCTCAATGCGCTATATAGGCCCGGCCCGATCGACAGCGGCATGGTTGACGACTTCATCGAGCGCCGCCACGGACGCAGAAAAGTGCGCTATGACTTTCCCGAGCTGAAGGAGATCATGGGCAACACGCTGGGGATCTGCGTTTACCAGGAACAGTTGATGGCTACGTTTCAAAAGCTCGCCGGCTACACGCTCGGGGAAGCCGATCTGGTGCGGCGCGCAATGGGCAAGAAGAAGCGCGAGGAGCTGGACAAACACAAAGAGAAATTCCTGCAGCAGGCCACCGAGCGCGGGCACAATCGCGCGAAACTTGAAAAGTTGTGGCACAGCTTTGAAGGCTTTGCCGACTACGCGTTCAATCGCGCGCACAGTTTCTCTTACGGCTACCTCGCCTATCATACCGCTTATCTCAAGGCGCACTACGCAACCCATTTCTGGGCGGCGGTCCTGTCGAATGAATTAAACAACACCGCCAAGGTGGTCAAGTACATCAACGAGGCTCGCACGCAAGGCATCGAGATCCTGCCGCCCGACGTAAACGCGAGCCTCGATAACTTCACGCCGAGCGCTAACACCATTCGTTTCGGACTTGCGGCAATCAAAGGCATCGGGCAGTCCGCTGTCGCTTCGATCGTGGAAGCGCGCGACGCGGGCGGACCATTCAAGTCGCTCTACGATTTCACTGAGCGGGTGGACTCCCGAGCAGTCAACAAGCGAGTCCTGGAAGGATTGATTCGAGGCGGAGCCTTCGACCTGCTCGGGAAACATCGGGCCCAGATCTTTGCGGCTATCGACTCGGCAATCGAGGGAGGACAGAGGATTCAGCGCTCACGAGCATCGGGACAGGCAGACCTTTTTGGGGCGCTGCTGGGTTCAATGCCGGAAGCCGAACCACCATTGCCCGACGCCCCGGAATGGTCGCATCACGAGATGCTCAGCGGGGAGAAGGAGACGCTCGGCTTTTACATCTCGGGACATCCGCTGCTTCGTTACGACGCGGCGTTGAAGGACTTTACCAACGCGGATGTCGATCGGCTCTCCGGCTTGGGGCACGGCGCTCAGGTTGTACTGGGCGGTATTGTGATGGGCTTGAATGTTCGCACGACCAAGAAGGGCGACCGGTTCGCGTTGCTTCAGCTCGAGGACCAGTTCGGCTCAGTCAAAGTGGTGGCGTGGCCGGACGTATTCGGCAAAGCGAACGGCCACCTGCAGAACGAGACGCCGGTGCTGGTTCGAGGAAGGCTTGAGATAGACGACGGCGGCTCGATGACGATTATCGCGGAAGAGGTTGAGCCGCTCGAGAATATCCGAGAACGCTCAGCGCGAACAGTTGTAGTGCATGTGAACGGAGAGTCGCTGGACGATGAGAAAGTTGTGAGCCTTCAAAAGCTGCTGGACCGAAACCGAGGCGACAGCGGCGTGATATTCGAAATAGAGCTGCCTAACCGAATGATCGTACGAGTCCAACCCAATCAGTTCGTGCGGGTAAAGGTAACGAACGAGCTTACGACCGCCATCCAGGACCTGTTGGGCGAGTGCCGAGTCGAGTTGATGGTTCAACGTGCGAGCACCGCCGCCCGGTAGTGATAACGGAATCAACCAGTTGAGCACGAGCGCAGATCGCCCGCCATCGCTCGTGGATTCTGCAAAACCATTCGATAGTCAGATGCAGCAGACGTTCGCGCCACTTCGGGACGCGATTGCGGTTTACGTGCGGTTGCTTGAATCGGCGCGGTTACCATGCCGTCCTGCCCTTCTACGCTCACCTTGTCTTGCCCTTGCCCCGATGCTACAGTCATTA
>DASYSA010000409.1:0-13971 GCA_036003885.1 Blastocatellia bacterium
CAACCCCTGGTGAAAGCGGCTGTGGCGGTGGATCGCGAGCGATTTCAGAAGACAATTGAATCCGTTATGATGGGTAAGTAAGCTGATGAACTTTTGGCTTGGCAATGTTGAATCAAACACTCTTACTATTGAACGCTGACACTTGGCGCCGCAACCCAACTTCCGCATGCACCCGAACCGGCGATCAATGTTTGCTTGGTGCGTTTCGATGCTACGCTCGGGCCAGGTGATGCGTGGCGTTCGGCGGCATTCACAGTCTACCGAGAGGACCAATGGCAGAGACGTTCGAAGCATACCGAAACCGGGTCCTGAGCTATCTTGGCGATGAGGATCCCATAGGTGTCCAACAATCTACCCCATCGCAGCTCGAGCATCGACTGCGCGATGTCGCGCCCGAGGAGCTGATCCGGCGCCCTGCACCTGAAAAGTGGTCAATCGCCGAGATCGTAGCCCACTTGGCGGATGCGGAGCTGGCGATGGCGTGGCGATTGGCGAAACATGCTGGCAAATCCGGGAGTGGCCTTGACGTGGTGGGATGAAGCCGTATGGGCGGAGCGCCTGGGTTACACGCAGCAAGAGGCGAGCCTTTCGGCAGGGGTCTTTCGGGCACTACGCGAGAGCAACCTGCGACTGTTGGAGTCGGTCCCGCGCGCACGGTGGGTGGAGTGCTACGGGGTCCACGAGGTACGCGGACGGCAAACGGTCGAGGAGTTCGTCCGCTTGGAAGCGGCACACGACTTGAACCATCTTCGGCAGATCGACAGCGTCTTGCGTAGATGTCTGGCCGGGCAGTCGTGATGGCGCGGGAATGCCGCAACTCGGCGCTGCGCCCGAGCGCAGGGCTTATCCTTGATAATGAGCGCCCGAGCAGAGGTTTTATATGAAACGTAAGATTCTATTCCTCATCGCTACTATCATGGTCGCCGTCTGTGTTCAATATGTCGTAGTTCCAGAAGCCAGAAGCCAGGATGATGCAAAGCGAAGCACAATCGTGAAACGAATGTCGCAAACCTCTCCGGAAGGCCTGAAGATCATTGAAAGAATTCAAGCTATGAAACCGGAGATCAACGGAATGCGGTCCGCAAAGACACTGATTGAGATCATACAAGAATATGCTTTCAACGTAGGTCCCTATGGCATTAATCCTCTTGGGTGGGAAGCAACCGAGAAAGCGGAGTCGGCTGCAAACTCCTTGGCCAGATGGAGAATAGTGTTTCACTATCAGGACTACACAAAGCAGTACTTTGAGGCAGAGTGGGAGTACGACCCAAAAGCGGAGAGGTTGATTCCGTTCGACATTAAGAATGCCACTCAATTCTGGACAAATGAGGGGCCTCAAGATGGGACACCAAGTCAGAGATTAAAGAAGGAGCCAATCGACTCTGGCGCTGTTCAACAGCAGAATTATCGCGGCCAGGAGAATGTGAAGTCTCCTGTTGAACCTATCGAACCCAAAGAAGAAACTATTGCAGGCGTCGCTACCAAGGTCCTTTTTGAATATCGCTCCTCCTTTGAGACCCGGTTCATTGAGGTTGTAATACCCGATGAGTCCTATTCCAGAGAGAACCTGGAACGAATCTGGAGGCATTATTGTGATAAGTATGCAGACAAAAAAGACTGGCTGGACGTGAGAATCTATACAAATCGAAGCTATGAATTCAACCGTCAACTTAGAGGACAGCCAGTGAATATGCATACCGGCGAGACGATTGGCCCAAATGGTACCAGGGTAAGACTGCGCGACTATGAAGCTAGTTTTTTGCGAATGGGTAAGGGCGCGCTTGCTTACGGGGGAGATAATGAGTTGATGATATACAGCCCTAATTTAGATGAACCGGAGAAGAAAGTGAGGATCGTGTTGGCAGGCGAAGACCCATTCAAGTAGGAACCACGCACTGGAGCCGCGCGAGTTCGTTTTTTATGATACGGTCCTGTTGTTTGTATTGCACACGTATCAGCGCCCCGGTGACGCTGGCGTTATGCGTCGAAAGGAGTGCTAACCGTGAATCGAACTGTCGCCGAAAAGCTAAGCGTCCTTATGCTCCAAATCAATTCAAAACTTCAAGACAGCATTGCCTTCGTCCGCGACAGCTGCCCCGCGGACGAGTTTGAGGCATATCGAAAGGCGGCCGGAGGAGTAATGGGGTCTATACTGCTCGATATTGAAGAACCAATCTACACAGAGCATCCTTTGCTCCGCCCAGAGGGTTTGGATGGACCATACAGAGTGGACCCGATAATATTGGACCCGAGATTCTACGAATGGACACCGTAGGTGAAGTTAAGTTAATTTTCGCGGCCAATTTGGTGAGGAAGTTGAACAACGTCGATGCTGAAGCCTAGGCGAACCCTTCGCATCTGCCCTGGTAAGGCAAGATCGGTGAGGAGCGTGTAAAGTGAGACAAAAAGAATGTTCTTAGAGAAGACGCGTCTAACTCTCGATGCAGCGGAGCCAAAGAGCTTTCTTTATCACTCCGGGTTTCGCCGTAGCGCGCCCCGCTGATACCGACCTTAGGGTACCGACAGCGCCTTTTAACCAAAGTCACGAGCACCAGCAGATGGCGACCAATCCACCCAAACGGCAAGCCCCGAAGCTACAGAGATCGCTCATACAGTGGCTGCTTGATTCTGACCCTTCGATCCGCTGGCAGGTGAAGCGGGATCTGGTCGGTGCGCCCGCGGACGAGGTCGCGGCCGAGCGCACGCGGATCGCCACCGAGGGCGGGGGCGCGCGGCTGCTCGCCCTCCAGGAGGCCGACGGGCGGTGGGGCGGAGCGGCGTGGAACCGCGGGTGGAACTCCACCATGCACGTCCTGATGCTGCTGCGGGACATGGGTCTCGATCCCGCGAGCGCGGAGGCACGGCGCGCGGTGCGCCTCGTCCGCAACCACGTGACGTGGCAGGGTTGCGGTCCGCAGGAGTGCGACGGCAACCCCTTCTTCGCCGGCGAGGTGGAGCCCTGCATCAACGGGCAGGTCGGGGCGGTCGGCGCCTACTTCGGTCAGGACGTCCGAGGCATCGTGGACCGGCTGCTAGCCGAGCAGCTGCCCGACGGCGGCTGGAATTGCGAGGCCGCCAACGGCTCGACGCGGTCGTCGTTCAACACCACGATCTGCGTGCTGGAGGCTCTGTTCGAGCACGAGCGGGCGGGCGGAGGGACCCCGAAGGTGACCGCGGCCCGTCTCCGCGGGCAGGAGTACCTCCTCGAGCGCCGGCTCTTCCGGCGGCGGTCGACCGGCGAGATGATCGAGCGAGATCGCAAGGGCGACGCCGCGTGGACGCGCTTCGCCTTCCCGACGTGGTGGCACTACGACGTGCTGCGGGGGCTCGAGTACCTGCGCTGGGCCGGCGTCCCGCCCGACGAACGGGTGGCCGAGGCGATCGCGCTGGTCGCGTCGAAGCGCGACGGCGACGGACGGTGGCCGCTCGAGACCCGGCACCCCGGCGAGATGCCGGTCGAGACGGACGAGGGCGAGGGCCGGCCGAGCCGGTGGAACACGCTGCGCGCCTTACGAGTGTTGAACTGGTATTCAGCATGAGACTAACGCAGATGCCGCTGGAAGGGGACTGGCGACGAGCCGAACTGGCCCCCGGTCAGGCGGCTGGGAAGCAAGGAGGCCGGCGATGCCTGATGAAAGCGATCGCCTGACGCGCAGCGAGTCGGGCCTGGTGGAGCGGCAGCGGGCGACGCCGTTGAAGCCTGCTGTTTGGATGACGAGTGTTCTGGTGTGGGCGACGGTCGTCGGGTTGTTCCTGCGCGTGCCGACCTGGGCGGGTGTCTTCCTCTGCTGCTTGACTGGGGTCTCGTTTCTATTCTATCTGGTCTCCTACATCTACCTCATGGTTGCCGATCGCGACGCGTTGCGCAGCGAGCGGTACCGCGAGCCGCGGGTCGCGCTCAAACGAGGAGTGGAGAGACCACGCATCGGCGCCGTGGAGGAGGATAGCAGCGGAACGGCAAATACTCGAGTCGGACAGGCAATCGAGCGAGAGTACTGAAAGAGTCCTGGCGCTGGATGGAGCGGCTGGGCTTTCAGTCGACGA
The DNA here is from genome assembly GCA_036003885.1 of Blastocatellia bacterium. GTDB lineage: Bacteria > Acidobacteriota > Blastocatellia > UBA7656 > UBA7656 > DASYSA01. The sequence continues at coordinate 4,045 of DASYSA010000409.1, forward strand.
ACCTGGAGGCGGCGGGAGCGCGATCCCAGGCGGTGAGGCCAAACCATCGCATGCACCGGAGCGCGTGACCTGTGCTGTTTGGTATCCTTCGGGTTCGCTCGCGCGCCCAGTGATGCGGGGCGTTCGCTTGCTGCGTACGAGAAGTAACAGAATGCAGTATTCACAGTCGAAAGACTCATTTGGTCATTTGGTGAGACCGCCTCTTGAAACCGAAGACGAAGCTATCGATGTCAATGTCCCTGGCCCAGTTCGACAATGGCTATTGGTACGCGACCGACCTTAAGGAGTTTGCAGAGACGATCGGTATCCCATCCGCGACCAGGCTACGCAAAGACGAGCTCGAGAAGGCCATCAAACTCTTTCTGGAGACCGGCAAGATCAAGAGCCCAACCTGGAGAGGCCTCTCGACCTCAGGCACTAAAGACGTCGAACGAGGGCTGAGCCTCGATCTTCCGGTGGTGGTCTACACGAACGATAAGGAGACCAAAACTTTCCTTGAACGAGAAGCTCAGAGACTCGCTCCTGGTTTGAAGAGGAAATCCGGCGTGCGTTACCGGCTCAATCGTTGGCGGGAAGAGCAACTCATTAAGGGCGTCAAACTCACCTACGGAGATCTGGTCGAAGAATACATTCGACTGAACCAGACCAGGGAGCCCTTCGCCCAGATCCCTCACGGGAGATACATCAACTTCATAAGTGACTTCCTGGCTGGGGAAAAAGGCGCCACGAGGGAGCAGGCGATGAGGGCCTGGGAAAAGCTGAAGGCACTGGACGCTCCCAAGAACTATCGTTCGTGGGTGAAATCTAAATCGTCGAAATCGAGTTGACCGTGAAATCAAGATGACGCTAGCTCTCAACCCAGCAAAAGGTAGACTCGGGGCGCGGGTGTTCGAAAACCCGCATATCGGTCTCAAGCCTACTCTGTTTTACGACATCGAACTGCCGCTTGAACCCTTCGTTTACGAAGGCGAGCTTCGGCGAACGTCGGTTCGTCTCGATTTCATCACTCTCGACGTTATTGGCTGGCAAGAACTCGCAGGAAGATCCTTCGATTTTCCAAAGAACCCCGCCCCCGGTTACATCGACGGTTCAATCTACCTTGGCGACGTGCATAACCCGGTACACGTAGGCACGATTCACTTCGGCCAATGCGACGGGCGACAGCTCGCGGCCAGGATTGAACTGATGTTTGATTTCGAGTACGAAGGTCTTGTCGAACTTGGGGTCGTCGGGGCCTCGTGGGACATCGTGCTTGAATTTGATCCCGATCAGATCGACGCCGCAGCAACGGAGGCGAGAGACTTCACGGGGCTTATTTCCTGACTCAGGCCACCGAACAAGGGCGAGCACCGGAGCGCTCGCCGCAGAAACTGGTCGTAGCTGGAATTGGTCCGTCGAAGAATCCATCACTTATGACCTTGCCACAAACAACCAGCTATCTCACTAAGCTGTTCGAGGAACATGGTGTGACCTGCGTCGTTGAGAACGACTGGGTCGTTCCGAACTCAGAACTTCCAGCACTGCGCGCGCATTGGCATCCAGGATCATCGAACGGGCGACTTGATGTTCAAGCTCTCATTTCAGATGGGGTAGTCATTGAAGAGTGCTTCGCCGGCGTAGGCGAAGGCGAACGAGGAATAAACGACGCACTGGCAAACTTCACCATCAACTCCTTTCATGTCCTTCTTGCCGCGCTATGGGGAAAGAACGACGCGAGCCAGGTAACGACAGAAGCCTGGGAGGTTCACGGCAAACGATACACCGCATACATTGGCAACTTCGGCACGCGGAGCTCAGATGGTGTCACGCCACATATTCCGAATGAGCTGTTCGCCGGGATTGAAGAGGCTGTCAAACATGAGCCGCTCGGCGCGGACATTCATTGGTTCCGAGCCTTCTTCTGCAATATCGCCGGGAAGTTCACCTTTGAAGCGCTTAAGGACAACGAGAACTGGGATGCAGGTTTACGCTGCCTCGAATCGGTTCGCTGGGCAAAGAGCGAGGGCTATTACAGTGTCAGACTCTTCGCGATCCTTCGCGCCGCCTAACTCTTCCATGGAGCGGACCCACTGCGCCTCCGCGGTCCGCTCATGTAAAACGTCAGAGTGCCAGTGCGCTACTGGAGCGAGCGAGCTGGATCCAATGTTTTGAACGGTATACTTGAGGGTTCGGCGCAGCCGGGTGATGCGGGACGTTCGGCCCCCACGAGTTGACCAGATGAAATCACCGTTTGTTTACGACAAGGCGAAATACCATTACGAAACGATCGAGCAGTATGGGCTATCGGAAGAGCACGCAGCCAACCACACCGTCGTCTTTTTTCGCTGGTTAATCGAGCACGACTTGATGAACAATTTTTTCGTCGTCGAATCAGGACGCATCCTTGAGACGTTTCGGGCTCGCGAGGCCAGCATCCACGAGGTCTACGAATGGTGGGACTGTTGTCTGATCGATGAGATGTTGTCGGACGAGGGCAACAGATTCGCCAGGTACTACTTCGATTTCGCCAAGGGCAAGTATATCCATGACTACATCGAGCTGTTGCAGGGATCGTTGCCTTCGGAATTCCACATCGACTACCCAGAGGAGAACTACCAGCGCATGAAAGAAGTAATCGACACTCGCTACAAGGAATGGAAGTCTTCGAGGAAGCGATGGTGGACATTCTGAAACCCGTGGGCCGAACTTGGGCGTGCAGCGGAGCGGGCGAATGGGTGTTCGCCGTGATTCGAGTGTTACATCGCGCGCCCGCTGAACTGGAGCGTTAGGCGCTTGCTTCGGCAGTCGGGAGGAGAATATGGAAACCCTCAATGTCATTTTCTTAATATTAATCCTACTGTCACCTTCCTCTTCATTCCACACTAAAGGCTGGCGCGGCATAGTGCCATTGCGCTCAACGCGTGCAGATGTTGAAGCACTGCTTGGCCAAGGAACAAATCAGTGCAAGTGCTCTTATTATCGGGATGACATGAACATCTTTTTTGTATACTCATCAGGCGACTGTGAGAGTGGCGGATCAGGAGACTGGAATATCCGATCTGAAACGGTGATAAGATTTACGATATACCCGAAGATAAAACCGCAATTGTCTGGCCTTAACATCGATGAAAGCAAATTTGAGAAGAGGCAAGATATAGGTGACGCTCTACTGTACGTCAACGACGAAGAAGGGTTTTCAATGGACGTACAGAAAGGCACGGTGATGTCGTTTAATTATGGACCGGCCTCGGGAGATGAATACCTGCGCTGTCCCGGCTATGATGGAATCCATTACTCCTCCAGTCTACCTAAAGAATTACGGCCACGTTTATTACAGAGGCTAAATCAATTCGTCGAGTATAGTCTCGCAAGGCAATTCGAGAAGCAGTACCAGTTGTACTTTCCAGAGTTTGCTTTAGAGATGTTTCCTGTAAAGAATAAGCGAGAGTTCGGGGTGTGGGCCCTCAGTTCTGGAGCATTCGAAGAGACCTGGATTGAATTCAAGCCAAAGAGCATTACGGAGACAGAGGATAAGACATACGGGAAGGTCTACGAAGTTTTTGGCCGCGCCAAGACATCTGAGGGTGGGAAAACTGTGGAGAGCTACAGGAGGACACGAGTAATAACAAAGGATGGAGAATGGTACTTTGTAGACCTCTTCTGGTTAATCCCATTGTAAGCGTTTGCGGACACACCGACATCTCGTCTGGTTTCTGGTGTTCAACCACACGTGCTCGCCCTGTCAAACGAAAGGAATGCCTATGCCCACCACCACTCCTGCTGTTCAAGAGTTTTTCGATCAGTACGCACAAAGTCGTAGTGCCCTGGATATTGATCTCATCGCTTCCCAATATACCGATTCAATCATGTTTGCCGGCCCGAATGGCACATCTGTTGCCGAAAAGCCGGCGATTGTTGCAGCTTTCCCCAAAGGACAGGAGTTCCTTAAAGCGCACGGTCATAAATCTACAAAGGTCCTGTCCCTGGATGAAACCCGGTTGGACGATCATTATGTGCTGGTCCGCGCTCGCTTCGTATGGCGCTTTGAGAAATCGGCGGCGCAGCCGATAGACGTCGAGGTCGCCTCCACGTTCATCTTGTATATCAATCATGGTGTGCCCAAGATTGTCTTTCAACATGAGCCTGAAGAGTTTCAGCAGGCACTGCGAGCGAGCGGCGTGTTGCCGGCAACGCCATAGACTCCGTTGAATGGTCGCGAACATTCCACCTACTCTTAGTTATGGCTTACCCATAATGACCGCTGTGCCAGGAGGCAACCTAACGTCACGTTGGCGGCTTGCGCGCACAGTAACCCGTTCGGAACGTAGAAGGAAGATTCATGGTCCCACTTAGGTTGTTAACCTGCCTCGCGCTACTCAACCTGACGTCCGCCGCTCGCCCTGTCACGGCCCAACGCCCGTCGCTCGAGAGCGTCGCCGCGCTGGTACGCTCGACACTCACGTCCCAGGCAGAAGTCTTCGATCGTGGGAATCCCTGGTATGAGCAGGGCGACTTTAACGGCGACGGTTTGCAGGATTTGGCTGTGCTCGTGCTGGTGGAGTCCGGGCGCGAGGAACTGCGCAAGCACGGAGTAAAGTACATCAACATTGATCCGTTCTCGAGGAGTAATGGATTACAGTTAGATCCCCTGACCGACATGGGACAGCATTGTCTCGGACTCGCCATACTTCATGGATCGTCACGTTCCTGGAGTGGTGCGATGCTCGGTGTCCCTGTCCTCGTCTACGATTGTTTCTCAGGGTGTCGCGTCATCAAGAAGGGGACGTATGTTCGGCGCGGCCGAGCCTCGCGCGCGCGTTCGCCCGTACTCAAGGGAGACGCCTTGCAACTTGAGCTCGAAACGGGCGGCCAGACTCTTGTGTATTGGGACGGCCGGACCTATCGTGGGTTTGCCAGACGGACTGGTGATTAGCCCTTGGAGAGATAGATGAAAATCGACGCCGAAAAGATTGACGAAGCTGTTTTAGCTTTGCTACTCCTCGGAAGGCACGAGGGTGACCGGGCCTGGAAGGGGTTCGATTGGGAAGCCATGAACAGACTCTATGAAAAGGGCTTCATTTCCGATCCGCGCGGAAAGGCAAAATCCGTTGAGTTTACTGAGAAAGGCCTGATCGAAGCTGAGCGCCTTTTGAAAAAGCTGTTTACAGACAAGAACAAGTGATGAATCCACGCCGCGTCTCATGCCCGTGCTGCGGGTTTTTGACATTAACGGAAAGAAGCGCCTTCGAACTCTGTCCGGTGTGTTTTTGGGAAGACGATGGTCAGGACAATGCTGATGCGGACGACAATAGAGGCGGACCAACTAGTTCGAGTCTGACCGAGGCCCGTCGAAACTTTCGTGCTTTCGGAGCGTGCGATCAAAGAGCCTTGGGATCCGTGCGGCCCCCGAATTCCGATGAGATTCCCGCGACGGCTTAACTCGGGTGCAGCGAGAGCGCCCGGGTGTTCGCCGTGATCCGAGTGCTACGGCGCGCCCTCTGACGTCTGGCGTTAGGCAAGCTATGAGCGATATCACCAAAGTCATATTCGGCATGCGCGCAATCGGCAAAATCTCTGCTGAAGATTATGCTTATTGGGCTGGCGAAATGTTGGTCCAGAACTATGACTCTACCAGCTTGCGAATCTTAGCCGGATTGAATAGGCGGGATAGTATCTTTGAGGCACAAGATTATTTTCTTCGTGCCATGAAAGAATTAGATTTAGAAGAGCCGGAACCAGATGAGGCCGTGCGTGAATACGCCCGCGAGGCAGCGCAGCAGATAATTAATGGACAAATTGAACCACAGCAAGGGGTGCGGGCTCTGTACCAGATATGTGTAACTACGGAGTACCCCAAGGAACTAATGATATGGTATGAACTCGACGACGCACTAGACTGTCTAATCGCAAGGGGGTACCCATACACATATGAGACAGCAACTCTGGAGAACTTTGATAGCATAGTAAAAGAGGAAGCGAAAAGATTTGTAGCCAACATTGAGGAGGCGCAAAAAGAAGCCTAACAATCGGTTCCAGCGGACGCGAAGCGAAGTTGCGTTGTTCCTTTGAGTGTTCGGCGCCGCCCCGGTCAACCGGGACGTTCGACTGCACGATGTGCTCCGACTAAGGATGTGAGAATGAAGTTCTCAATAGCATTGACCATATTATTCCTCTTCTGTGGGTCCGCTTACGCTAAATCGAAAGACAGTCACTCCGCCGGCGCTGGGTCGATCTGCATAGCGCCGCCCGGTCGGCCGACGGCCGGCCAAAAGAGTCTCTCTAATCCAGCCGGCGGTAATCCAATCTCAGTCTATTCGATACAGGTCGACAAAAGGTCGCCCGTAGTTGCGTCTAACGACAGGCCGGTTAAAATCTCGTCTATCTCAACGGGCGGAAAACATCTTGTGAAGATTATTGGCGATGGGAAGATAGTTCAGTCCTTTTGGCTGAATTTCGGCAAATTCAAAACAAGGGATCTGTGTCTCTTCTTCAACTCTCTTTATCAAACGTGGTCTTTATGGGATGGTAAAGAGGGTCGCGGGATATGCCGGTGCAAATGACTAACTGATAAACCAACCGCCTGCTGACTCGGTGATGCAGGCGAGCGCAAAAGCGCGCCACCTGATCGCTGCGTTATCCGCTCAAAGGAGGCAGTATGGTCAATCTCGAGCTCAAGCAAGTGCCGGTTACAAAGACCGGGATGCTTATCCGCAAGCCTGTCGCCGATGTGTTCGAGGCCTTCGTGAACCCGGACATCACCACGAAATTCTGGTTCACCAAAAGCAGCGGAAGGCTCGAGGCCGGCAAGCAGGTTCAATGGGATTGGGAAATGTACGGTATCTCGATCCCGGTGACTGCGAAAGCCATCGAACCGAGCAAACGCATAGTCATCGAGTGGCCGGGATACAGTGGTCTCACCACCGTGGAATGGCTGTTTGCGCCCCAAGAGGATGGCACAACGTTCGTCAGTATCACGGAGGCTGGCTTCACGGGCGACGGGGATGAACTTGTAAAACAGGTTACCTCCTCGACCCAGGGGTTCTCCCTGGTGCTCGCGGGCCTCAAAGCGCTCCTTGAGCATAACGTCAGACTGAATCTTGTTGCGGATCGTTATCCAAAGGGGATCGAAGATCACTAACCGGCGGAATCCTGGCGTTAGCCGTCACACGCGAACAAACAGCGAGTTATGCCACTTCGGCTGAGCGGCCAATGATCGCACCCAGCGGAGCGCGGTAAGAATGAGCCAAAAATGATGGATGAAAGAGAAGCACAGGAACACGATGACGAGTCGTTAAACGACGTGTCACGACGCAGCTTCGTCGCGTTGTCCCTGGCAGCCGGTTTTGGCGCTGCTACCCGTTCGGCGTCAGGCAAAGAACTGCCAGTCATTGCGATCTCTTCCGAGGTCAAAACGCCAGATGGCACCTGCGACGCGGTCTTCATCCATCCAGCGACCGGTTCCCATCCTGGAGTGCTGATTTGGCCGGATTCGCTGGGATTGCGTCCGGTACTTCGCGAGCTTGGCAAGCGCATCGCTGGCGAAGGATATTCGGTACTCGTGCCGAATCACCTTTACCGGATGGCCAGAGCTCCCGTGTTCGACGAATCATTCAACTATTCTCAGAATCCAGCCGACAGAGAGAAGTATCGCCGAATGGTGGCTCCATTCCTCGAGCCTGGCGCGGCAGAGCGAGATGCAGTCGCCTACGTCGCGTTCCTGGATGCGCAACGGCAGGTGAACAAGAAAAAGAAAATCGGCACTCACGGCTACTGCCTGGGCGGACCGTATGTCCTGAAAACTGCGGCGGCATTGCCAGACCGCGTGGGCGCTGGTGCTTCGTTCCACGGCGGCTTTCTGGTTACCGACAAACCCGACAGCGCGCATCTTCTAGCGCCGAAGATCAAGGCCCGCTTATATGTTGCTATCGCATCGGATGATGACAAGCGCGAGCCCGATGTGAAGGATAAGCTCAAAGGGGCATTTGCCGCGGCGAAGGTTCGCGCGGAGATCGAAGTCTATCCGCAAGCGCTGCACGGATGGTGCGTGCCTGACAACAAAGCGGCTGAGAACAAGCTCGACGCGGAACGCGCCTGGGGAAAGCTGGTCGCCCTGTACAAGTCGGCTTTGTGATTACGTTAAGGAGTTCCTATGACCTCTGATGAATTCAGAAAGGATTAACATCGACGATGAAAAGGCTGATCAACCAGATTATTGTTGTCCTGCTTTTCGCTGCTTTTTCCTCAGCACATACCTACGCACAAAGGTTATCAGCCGAAGAGCAGAAGATTGCCAGCTATATTGATGCACATAAGGACGAAGCCATCGCATTGATTGAAAAAGTCGTAAACATCGAAAGCCCCACAGAGAACCTCGCGGGCGTCAAGCAGGTAGGGATGGTCTTCAAAAAGGAGTTTGAGTCGCTTGGCCTTACCGCTACATGGATTGAGATGCCCGTCCAAATGAAACGCGCCGGTCATTTGATGGCTGAGACCCATGGCACCAATGGCAAACGGCTGCTGTTGCTCGGCCACATTGACACTGTGTTGAGCGGCGAAAAGTTCCGGCGCGAAGGCAACAAGGCTTATGGTACCGGCACAACGGACATGAAGTCCGGCGCGGTCGTGCTGCTCTACGCTTTGAAAGCACTGCACGCGGCGGGCGCGCTCAGGGATACACGCATCAAGGTGATTTACACGGGCGATGAAGAGAACGCAGGTCTCCCGATAGAAATCAGCCGGGGCGATATGGTCGCGGCAGCCAGAGAACGTGATTTAGCTCTGAGTTTTGAGAACGCAGTTCGTAACACCGCTACAGTCGGTCGTCGAGGCGCCAGCGTCTGGACACTTGAAGTGGAAGGCAAGACTGGACATTCAGGGCAGATCTTCAAAGAAACAATGGGCGCCGGAGCAATCTTTGAAGCCGCGCGCATCGTCAATCAGTTTTACGAAGCACTCCACAAAGAAAAGTATCTGACTTTCAATCCGAGCGTGATTGTGGGGGGCACGGAAGCGGAATTGAAGGGAGTAACCGGCACAGCTACAGGTAAGGCGAATGTTGTTCCTGCGAAAGTGATCCTTACGGGCGACCTGCGATTCGTCAGCGAGGAACAGAAGGAAATGGCTCGCGCGAAAATGCGCGAGATCGTTGCGCGGAATCTCCCGGGGACTTCTGCAAAGATCACCTTTCGAGATGCCTATCCAGCGATGACTCCAACGGAAGGCAATTACGCGCTGCTCAAACAGCTTGATCAGGTCAGTCAGGATTTGGGCTTCGGCAAAATCGAAGCGCTCGATCCGGGAGAGCGTGGCGGAGGCGACATAGCTTTCATTTCGCATCTGCTTCCAGCGCTGGATGGTATAGGCGGCGCCCAGGGTGGTAACGCGCATGCCCCCGGCGAATGGACGGACTTGGAGCCGTTGACCCGGCTGATCAAACGGGCGGCAGTTTTGATTTATCGGCTGACGCATTGAGTTATGAGTCCAGTCACTTAGCTTATGACGCCGAACAAGATTATTACGGCATTTGTGAGTTACTCCCACGAGGTTGAAGATACGGAGTTTTGCAGATTGCTATGCGATGAGCTGGAGAAGCACGGCGTGCACGCGTGGACTGACCGGCGTCAACTCAGGATTGGTGAAAAGTTTGCAGCACCAATTGCGGAGGCAATTGAAGTGTCGGATGCGTTTCTTGTTGTGAGGAGCCCGCATGCCGTTTCCTCCACTTACGTCAATCGAGAAATACAACACGCGCTTGAGTGCGCTCGCAGGGACGGCAAGCCACAGGTTTATCCTTTGCTGCTTCGAAGCTGCGACATTCCCGTGGAAATTAGAGAACTGACCTGGGGTGACTTCAGGTCTGAGTTCGAGCGCCCTTTTAGGCTACTGCTTGCTAGTCTCAGAGGCGAGCATGCTGATATGGAATCGTCCAGGCCAGTCTCAGGTTCCCGG
>DASYSA010000410.1:0-3512 GCA_036003885.1 Blastocatellia bacterium
GGCAAAGGCGTGGTTGTACAACGAGCTTACCCGAAGGTGATTAGAGTGACGCCCGAACGCTGGCAGCAAGTCAAGGAACTCTTTCAACAGGCTTTGGAGCTTGATAGTGACAGTCGCGCCGTCTTTCTGGAGGAGGCTTGCGGCTACGACGAGTTGCTGCGGCGGGAAGTCGAGTTGCTGATCTCGGGCCATGATCAAGCCGGAAGTTTCATCGAAACCCCACCATATGGGGTCGCCGCGGAAGTGATAAGTGAAAAGCAGAACTGGCTGGCTGCGGGTGAGGTGATCAGCAAGTACCAAATCGTCTCTCATCTGGGAGATGGTGGCGCCGGTGAAGTTTATCTGGCCCAGGACACCCAACTGAAGCGCAAAGTAGCCATCAAGGTCTTGCGAACGGAATCACTGAAAGGCGGGAGTGCAAATAAGCTGCTGATACGAGAGGCACGCGCGGCGGCCGGTCTCGACCATCCCAACATCTGCGCTATTCACGAAGTGTGTGAAGCCGAGGACAGGGCCTTCATCGTTATGCAATATGTCGAAGGAGAAACCCTGGCCAGCAGAGTTGAGCGAAAGGGCCTTGAGGTAGGTGAAGTGGTTGATATCGCGATTCAAGTGGCCGATGCGCTTTCGGAAGTGCATTCACTGGGCATCACTCATCGAGATATCAAGCCGGGGAACATAATGATAACGCCCCGCGGCCGAGTCAAAGTGCTGGACTTCGGACTCGCCAAAGCTGTCCCGAGCGGCGAAATTCCATTGAGCCAAGCGCTAACTCAGGGGTACTTGTGTGATTCAAAAGCGATCGAGGGCACTCTTCCCTACATGTCACCCGAACAGCTGAAAGGGGAAGAACTCGATGCTCGCAGCGACTTGTTCAGTCTCGGCGCGGTGATCTACGAGATGATCACCACCAGACGCCCGTTCTCTGCAGGGACCGCGGCTGAAACAATCGGGGCGATTCTGCTGACGCAACAGCTCCCGATGTCGATCTACGACCAGAGCGTTCCGCCCGGTTTGGAGCTCGTCGTCAACAAACTCCTCGCGAAGGAAAAGTCCGACCGATATCAAAGCGCCGCCGAGGTACTTGAAGACTTGAGACACTTTCCCGAAGTCCTGGGAGCTGGTAAGAGTCCACGCTCGGGGCAGAATCCCGTGGTCGGACAGGCGGCGGTGACGCCGACGTCAGAGATTTCTGAGGTTCCGATCTCCCCTCGTTTCGCAGGGGCCGCTGGAAATTCGAGCATCCGCAAACGGTATTCGATAAAGACCATAGACTCACTTGCGGTCATGCCGCTGGTAAACGCCAGCGGCGACTCTGAAATGGAATATCTGAGTGATGGAATAACTGAAAGCCTCATAAACAAGCTGGCCCTGGTCCCCAAGCTGCGGGTGATGGCGAGGGCAAGCGTCTTTCGTTACAAGGGTCGCGAGTTTGACCCTCAGCAGGTTGGTCGCGACCTCAAGGTTCGCGCCGTACTGACGGGTAGAGTGATACAGAGATCTGAACGGCTGATCATAAGCGTCGAACTTTCAGACACCAACGACGGCGCGCATATCTGGGGTGAACTCTATAACAGAACCTCTGCCGACATCTTCGAAGTCGAAGACGAGATCTCGCGTGTCATATCGGAAGAACTGCGACTGAAGTTGACAAGCAGCGAGAAGAGGCGAATGACCAAACGTTACACGGAGAATCCCGAGGTTTACAATCTCTACCTGCTCGGGCGATATCACTACAACAAGGTTACTGGGGAAGGGATGACGAGGGCGACGGAGTATTATCGGCAGGCCATCTCGCTGGAGCCGAGACATGCCCCGGCGTATGCCGGTCTGGCAAACACTTTCGTTACTCTCTGGTGGTACGGCTTTGTTTCGCCCGATGCGGTCGCTCCTGCTCGGGCTGCTACAACGGAGGCGCTAGGGATCGACGAGAGGTTGTCGGATGCCCACATCGCACTGGGCAGGATCCGACAATGTTACGACTGGCAATGGGAGGAAGCCGAGAAGGAGTTCAAACGCGCGATTAAGCTCAATCCCAATTCATCGGATGCTCATCTTGCCTATGCGACGTTCCTGGCTTCGATGTGCCGGTTCGATGAGGCGCAGGCAGAGGGGAAGCTGACGCTTGACCTTGATCCTTTGTCTCTATCAGTGGGCCTGACGCTCGGATGGTGTCTGTACTATTTTACACGCGACTATCACGCTGCAATCGAGCACGGCCGAAAGATGCTGGAGATAGAACCGAACTTCTACGGCGCTCACTGGCTCATAGCGGCCAGCCTCAACTTGCTGGGAGAATTTGCGGAATCAGCCGACGGCCACCGAAGGGCCCTCGCGCTCGGCGGTGGGTCACATGTCCTTGCGGGGCTCGGGTCCGTCTATGCGCGTTGGGGCAAGACGGAGGAAGCGATCAAGGTGATAGGAGAACTGGAGGCGTTGAAGACTCAGATATACGTCCCCGCCTATCAGACTGCGATGGTCTATGCATTTCTGGCCGACAGAGATTCGGCGTTCGAGTGGCTGGAAAGGTCTTATGAAGAACGCAACGGCACATTGGCTTTCCTGAAAACCGACGTCGCAATGGATAATCTCAAAGATGATCCGCGATTCATCGATCTGATGCAGCGCCTCGACCTCAATTAGCCTTCCAGAGGGTGCCGATTCTCGACCAGGCTCATTGTTCGTTTCTCTTCTTGCGAAACGTCGAGGTCACCTCGTACACCTTCTTGCGGCTGCGATTAATCCCTCCCAGCGGACGATGCTCAGGCAGGCAGCGCCAGGGATTGTAAACAAGCTTCTCGCCGAATTCCATGGGAGCGGCTCTGTCGAAGTTCTGCGGCGGAATCACGATTGTCGCGAGCTTGCGGAAAGGCGAAGCCCTTTCATCCCACGACACCATCGGGTCTTCAATGGGCATCGTATAGGGATCAGACTGAAACTGAACCATGAAATCGAAGTAGAAAGTATCGAACGCCAACTGCGTGCGCATGTTCTCCCGCAGGTAGTTCGGTGTCGGTTTCTTCGCAATCGTCGCCTTGGTATGCTCCCATGGCCTCACGGAGTATTTTACCGCCCGCGTCCCGAACAGGTACGGGGTCATGCTCCAGTAACGGACGTCCAGCGGGCTCGTGTGTCGCTGTGCTGACTTGAAGATGCTCAGGAACGTACCTATGTGTGGATTGAACGGATTGAAAAAGTACAACAACCTGCCGAGCATGCCTGAAAAAAAGGCCTTGGTGAAAAAGTAGAGCTCCTTTACGTTCTTTGCAAAGAAAGAGTCGAAGCTGATGGTTATGAAGTCTACGGTGTGCAAGTCGCTCTTGCCGTCAAGCATGTATTCTCCGACGAGCTCGACGGACGAGTCGCTCTTGCCGTCGAGCAGGTGCTCATCGCCGGCTCCGAGCAGATTGATTGACGGGTCGCGCTCGGCGTCAAGCAGGTTTTCTCCATCAACTCCCAGGATCTTAATGGACATGCCGCGGGCGTCTTTCTTGTTATCCGGATTCGGCGTC
>DASYSA010000411.1:0-3969 GCA_036003885.1 Blastocatellia bacterium
CGACGACGGGCAGTGGAAAGGACCTTATCGCCATTGATCAGCGCGACCTTCGTGTGCCCGGCCTGCCTTAGATGTTGAACCGCCAGTTCCATGCCACGCTTGTCGTCGCCGACAACCTGGTCACCCGACCAACCAGCAACCGTGCGGTCAACCAGAACTGTGGGAGTTCGCCTTTCGAGGCTCTGTAGATCGAATGGGTCCGTGTCGCCAGCCATTGCAACGATCAAGCCGTCGACTTGCCTTTCCAGAAAACGATCAACGTAGCGTTGTTGGGTCGAGCCACTCTCACGCGAGTTTCCGAACACGACCGCGTAGCCGGCTGGTTCAAGTCTCGACTCCACGCCCAACAAGAGCTCTGAGAAGAAAGGGTTGGCAACGTCGGGGACGATCATGCCGACAACGTGAGTGCGTTGCCGGCGCAGGGCTTGCGCCACCCGGTTTGGCCGATAGCCGAGCTGCGCCATGGCCGTCTCAACACGCTCACGTGTCTCTTGGCGTACCGGCGTCCGGTTCGAAAGCACGTGCGAAACCGTCCCTAGGGAAACGCCAGCCAGCTTGGCCACGTCCGCCATGGTTGCCTCGTGGGTCGAAGTCATTGAATCGATTGAAGATCCTATGCCTCAATCATTGTATTGACAAGGCCCTTATCGATCGCTAGACTAGCGTCCAAATTGAAGCGTTTCAATTTTCTAAACGGCATGTCTAGCGGGTAGGAGGCACCTATGGGCTGGCTTCACATGATGCGGTTGAAAGCTCCCGTCCTGGTCGCGATCGCCCTTTTGGCGGGAGCCTGTGGCTTGTCTCCCTCCAGCTCCTCTTCGAACTCCGCTGCGCTTATGAGTTTTTCCGTCGACAGCACCGACCTTGGGATGCAGGCTTTCGTTGCTGCGAATGAGGGCATGTTTGCGAAGCACAACATCAATCCAGTGATCCGGGTGTTCACATACGGAGTTGACGGCGTTGATGCGATGCTCACCGGTCAGGTCAACGCCGGCTTCGCGTGCGACTTTGCCAGCCTTATCCGTGCAGGTACGGGCCATATAAAGATCCTGGCAACAACCGCGACTGGAGTCGGACCGTTCTCGAAGCTCATCGTGAGGTCTGGAATTAACGCCGGATCCGATCTCTCTGGGAAGACGCTAGGGACAGCCCTAGGGACGGCAACCCAATTCACGTGGCTTAAGTACCTTCAGTCTGTCGGCGTAGCCCAGAGTTCAGTGCACTTCGTCAACTTCTCGAGCGCCTTCGAGATGGTCGCCGCGATGAAAGCCGGCCGCATTGATGGCGCTTTTCTGTGGGGCCCTGCGATCGCCCAGGGTCTCCAGATACCGGGCACAAAAGTGCTGATTGGCGACGACAAGATTCCGGGAGCCGCCACGATCTGCTTGATGGTCGTGGATAGTCAGTTCCTGAGCCAGCACAGGGATACGGTCAACCGCGCGGTCGCCGCTTTGGTTGACGCGAGTAACTTCATCAAGTCGAACCAGGATCAAGCCGCGCAGGACCTCGCCACTGGCATCGGCGCGAAGAAGCAGGACGCGTTGGACTATTACTCATCAAACGCCTTCCCTATGGAATTGACCAAGGAACAGGTCCAGCACCTGTCAGACGTGGCTGCATTCCAACTGCAGAACGGGATCCTTAAACAGCCACTCGACATTAACTCGGTGGTTGATGCTGGCCCCTTGCGCGCCGCTGCACCAAGCAACGTCACGGTGTGAATGTCGCCACGCGGCCGGGTTTCTGAGCCCGGCCGCGCTTTGGCCCAATTAACCATGCCTCTGGCCGCCGACGAGCGTACCGGCACCCCCCTCTCAGTCGACAAGGTATCTAAGCGATTCGGAACCGAGGAGGTCCTTCGGGATATCTCCTTCACGGTCGCACCTGGTGAGTTCTTCGTTCTAGTCGGCCCTAGCGGTTGCGGAAAGTCGACACTGCTGCGGATGATCGCGGGCATCGTGCCTGCATCGACTGGAAGCCTTAGCGAGGGACCTGTCCTCATCGAGCGACCAAGTCGAGATCGGGGCATGGTGTTTCAGTCGATCGAAACTCCACTGTTCGAATGGCTCACGGTCGCGCAAAACATTGGATTTGGCCTGGCGATTCAGAGGATCAGCCGACGCGAGCGGAATGCCAAGGTCGAGCGCTCCGTTGCGATGGTGGGCCTGCGCGGGCACGAAGCTAAGCTCCCTGACCAGCTGAGTGGCGGGATGAAACAGCGAGTCCAGATTGCGCGCGCGCTCGCCGTGGAACCTCGTGCACTGCTGATGGATGAGCCGTTTGCAGCGCTTGATGCGCAGACTCGCCTCATACTGCAGCGCGAAATCGTCAGGATTTGGCGCCAGATCCACACAACCATCGTCTACGTAACCCATGACATTCGTGAGGCGTTAACACTCGGTGAGCGGGTAGCTGTTATGACTGCGGGTCCCGCAGCGACCATCCGCTCGATACACGATGTCGACCTTGCGTATCCTCGCGACGAACTGTCTCCTGAATTCGTCGGACTGTTTCGAGCGATTCAAGCCGAAATCGAATCAGAGGTCTCCAAAGCCTGGTGAGTCAGTTTCAAGTGTGATAGCAGAGCGGCTGGAAGCGGCTACTACGGATAGCGCGCCAGTGGCTATCCCCACTCGACGCCTGCGCCGCATAGCCTGGCGCCAGCGATACATCCTCGTTTCAGTTGTTGCTGTGGCTCTCTTCCTCGTGGTTTGGCAGCTTGTTGCAACTTATCTAATAGATCCATTCTTCTTGTCATCCCCAACAACCGTGGCTAATGCAATTTGGGAGCTGCTCCGCGATGGCACGCTAGAAGGCGATGCCGCAATCAGCCTCGGCCGCATATTGTCAGGCTGGATAATCGGCTCCATGGTCGCAATTCCGATCGGCTTGCTGGTCGGAGCATCTCCCCTCGCGAAGAGCGCCATTGACCCTTTCATACACTTCTTTCGCTTTGTGCCTTCGATCGCCCTTATTACCCTTTTCATAATCTGGTTCGGCGTCGGAGAGGCGTCGAAGGTCGGTTTGATCATCTACGCGGCTGGATTCATCGTCATGGTCAACACATCGACCGGTGTCGTCTCGATACCGACGGACAAACTCAATGCTGCACGCTGCCTGGGCGCATCACCCGCCCAGGTCTTCCTTCACGTGATCGTGCCGGCCTCGATCCCGTACATTTTCACCGGAATGAGGTTGGCTATGGCCGCCTCGTATCTCGTGATCATTGGCGCCGAAATCATCGCGGCGAACTCTGGCCTAGGATATCTGGTTTGGGTGTCGCGCCTGTACTTCCACATTGACTGGATGTTTGCGGGCGTGATTGTGATCGGCGCGGCTGGATTCATTACGGACCGGCTGTGGCGACTACTCGGTCGGACTGCCTTGAAGCGGTACACACGGTCAGCAGCCGAGTACTAATTCATCATGCCGGCTGCCGGGTCGATCCTGCTTGTGATGGCTGACCAGTTGTCGGCAAAATGGGTCGAACACGGCCTGTCTGGCGCCGTGCCGCTGCCAAACATCAGTCGACTCCAGTCGCTCGGGACAACCTTCACGAGGGCATTCACGAACAATCCAGTCTGCTGTCCTGCTCGGGCCACGATCGCAACCGGCCTTACGGCCCACGGACATGGCGTCCTCGAGTGCGGCTACCGGCTGGATCCGTCGATTCCGACCTTCATGAACGCGCTTCGGCGCGATGGATGGATGACGAGTGCAGTTGGCAAGGTTCACCTTCTCCCTCAGCTGGAAGGCGTACGGCCTGACTACCGCCCTTATGGCTTTGATGTCCTGGACGTGTCAGAGGATCCAAGAGCTGGTGCGTGGCTTGATTGGGTCAAAGAGCGTCATCCAGAACACTATTCAGCCGCGCTGAGCACAGTCTGGATGACGATGGTGCCCGAGCTACGCAAATACGGTCCGCATGACTCGGATTTAGTTAGCGAGATAGGTGCAGCCCGTGACGTA
>DASYSA010000412.1:0-5054 GCA_036003885.1 Blastocatellia bacterium
GCCTCCCACGAAGGACCCTGTGTTCGCACGCTTCCAGCGTGCTGGCCTCATGCGAAGGACCCGGTGTTGGCACGCTGGAAGCGTGCGTACCCAGGCCTCACCCAGGCCTCACCCAGGCCTCACCCAGGCCTCACCCAGGCCATCACTCCTCGAGGCCTGCCTTCAAATCGTTGTAGAGAAGTCTGTGAAAGAGGTGTTCACCGGCCTCGCGCCTAACCGAGAGCCGCCCTGCTACATACGCCCGCGAGTTGAGGCCCCGCTGAACCGACTTGCAGATCGCGGTGTCCTCATCCTGAATACGCTGGCCCACATCTATGCTTGCGAGATTACGCTCGCGCGCTTGCCCAGAGATGTCCACAAAGTAGAAGTCGAAGATGACTTCGGTCTGGTCGACTCCGCGCGGACAGACGAGGTTTGTGTCCATCACGCCCTGGTACCAGTTAATCATCAGGTTTGGATAGATCCAGTAGTACAATGCCCGGTTGCCTTCGCGGACCGCCCCGGTTTGCGCTTCGGCTCCCTCTGTCACGACCGGGCTCGACTGCAGGCAGAATCGCTCGCCGTTCTCGATGCTGTACTTGCTGTAGTCGAGAACGCTGTCGAGGCCCTTGTGGAGATGGGGTACGTGATAGCCGCCGTCGAGGAAGTTGTCAACGAAGACCTTCCAGTTACAGTCCAACATGTAATGGCGCCGCTCCACCCAGTGGAGTTTCTCAAGACCCAGCCCCCCAATCTGTCCGATGAGGCCCGGCCCGAGAAATTCCTTAAGCGTTGGACCCTCGGCGTCGAGCTTCACAAACACCCAGTCTTCCCACAATGCCGTCTCAACGGGCACAAGCCCGCTTTGCGCGCGATCGAAGCCGCAAACGCCGGCAAAATCCGGTGTCCCCTTCAATTCTCCTTCCAGCGAATAAGTCCAGCCGTGATATGGGCAACGGAGGTTGGGTGCTCTCCCTTCGGCCTCGGTCATAACGGCGGCTGCATGATGGCGGCAGACGTTAAAGAATCCGCGCAGGACGCGATCGCTTCCTCTCACGACCAGGATCGGCTCTTCGGCCACATCCCTGGTGATGAACTGACCTGGTTCACGAACCTGATCGACGCGGCCTACCATCTGCCACGAGCGGGCAAAAACCGTCCTGGACTCCAACCCGAAGATCCGCGCGTCCACATACCATGGGGCCGGAATCGTCCGCGCCTCGGCGAGGGGTAAGTTCGGATTATAGCTCTCGATGATCTCTCTGATAGACGCTGCCATAAGGTGCGCACTTTCCTGCAACGCTGATGTTCGATACGTGCGCCATCCTATCAAAGAGTCCGGCTCTCTTGTAAGTCAGCGACGAGCGTGCTCGACTTTCCCTTCGCTGGCTGTGGAATCCACGAGGGGCGACAAAACCGTTGAAACGGTTTCGATCCACGACGGAGCCGCAACACCCAGCTGAAGTTGGGTGTTAATGAGCGTCCAACCACCCGTGCGGGTGGTTGCGAGAGCCAGAAACTCGCCTCAAAGGATTCAATAACTTAGAGGCGAGTTACTGGAGAGAAATCGAATTCGCTCTTGCAGTCCACCAGGTGGAATCGGCCGCCGATCATTTATCCAGATTCGCCAATGACAGACCGTCGTGGGTTGATGAGCGCCCACATCACAGTTCCTACCGTTAGCACGCCGGCGGTCACATAGAATGGAATGTTCCAGGACCCCCATCGCTCCACCGCGTACCCGACTACCACCGGCGCTATGGTGCCCCCCAGATTGCCAACCATGTTCATAAGACCGGTCACCACTCCGGCGTTGCGCCTTCCAACATCGAGGCAGACGGACCACGCTGCGCCGCCGGTCATCATCTGGCAGAACGCAGCCAGCGCGATGAACGATGCCGCAACAACACGGTGCTCGGTATGAACCACGGCAATGAGCGACAACGCGCTGGTGATGAGGCCAAGCCCTCCAACAGCGCACCGACCTATCTTCAAACTTCCTGTGCGCCGCGCCAGCCCGTCCGTTGCCAGGCCGCCCAGCCAGAATCCGGCCGCACTGGTTAGCCAGGGCAGCGCTGAGAAGAATCCTGCGTAGTTGGATGAAAAGCCTCGCGCCTTCAAGAGGTAGGTCGGCAACCAGGTGATATAAAAGTACAGGGCATAGCCGAAGGCGAAATACATCCCGCAGATGAAAGCCATATTCCTGCTCCTGAGCAAGGTGCTCCAGGGCACGTCGCGGGTATGTCCAAGCTGGTCCGCGTCAACCTGGTCAGACCGGATGAATTTCAGTTCTTCGGCGTTGACCGAGCGATGTTCTTCCGGTCGATCTCGAAACCACCAATACCAGATCAGGGACCACACAACTCCGAGCGCGCCGAACTCCACGAATGGCAGTCGCCAGCCTTGCAACTCGACCAGCTTGAACACGAGAGGTGTGCAGATCGCTGCGCCGAGAGCATTGCCGACGAATGCGAAGCTCAATGCTCGCCCCTGGTGCGACGAGGGAAACCAGCGCGAGATCGTCCGCGCGATATTCGGGAATGCTCCTGCCTCACCCACCCCGAACAGAAATCGCACCACGATCAGTGAGGTGAATCCTGTCGCCGCAGCCGTTAGCGCCGTGAAAATAGACCACCAGAGCACAATCCGAGTCAGAGCCTTGCGAGTTCCGAAGTAATCTCCAAGCCATCCGCTGGGAATCTCGAAGGCGGCATAGGCCAGAGTAAACGCGCTGAAGATGTAACCCATCTGTGAAGGCGAGAAATTAAACGCGTTAGCGATTGCGGGCGCGGCGGCCGAGATACAGAGGCGGTCGAGATAGGTAATGTTGGTGAGGATGAAGAGCAGCCACAGCACCTTGAACCGAGCCGCGGTGGGGATCGGCTCGGAGAGTTTTAGATCCGCGTTGATTGCTTGATTCTGCAAGTGTGTCAGGCGCGACCATTCTTCAGGCGCGGCCACTCTAATTGCTAAGTAGAAACTTTGTCAAAGAAGAGTCGGGAATCGTTGGTGATTCAAGCTGGACGGAAGAGGAACCCGACGGACACGGGGAGCAACGAATGAAAATCAGAATCGTGAAATCGAGTGCCTGACCCCGTCCACTTGCCTCGCGCAGGCCGGCATGGTTACCATGCAGAAAGCTGCAATCCGTCGCGGGCCGAAGTGAGGGCGAATGCGAATGAGAACCGTAGTATTTGTATTGCTCATCGGATTGCTGATGACTCCGTTTTGCAATCTGCGCGCAGACGACGAGTCGGTCTTTGACCGCATCAGGCTCGAGCACGAAGACATCGAGAAGACTCTTTGTGGGTTTTGCCGTGTTGTCTCTGCGCATAAGGCTGGAATTCTAACCAGCGGGCAGCCGATATCGCTTCAACCCATTGACGTCAAACACTACCGTTTACAGATCAGCCTCGATCCAGACGACGCGACAATCTCAGGCCGCGTCACCGTCACAGCCGAAGCGACCTCCGCCCTCTCCTCGGTCGACCTCGATGCGGCCGACAACCTGACGATCGACTCAGCAAGCACAGAGGCGGGGCCTCTCCAGTTCAGGCAGCGAGACGGGCGGGTCACTATCGACCTGCCAGGCCGGCTCGCTTCGGGCCAGCAGTTGAGTTTCGCCGTCGAGTATCACGGCGCAGCGGCTGTGATTGGACGCCTCGGCAGCGGAATGCTGATCCAGAGTCACGAGAATCGTCTCGTGATGGCCAACCTCAGCGAACCTTTCGGGGCGCCGACCTGGTGGCCCTGCATCGACGACCCGCGCGACAAAGCGACTATAGATGTCGAAGCCACCGTCCCCCCTGGTTACGTGGTCGCCTCGAACGGCTTGTTGAGGAACACCGTTGCGAATGCAGACCAGACCGTCACCTACTATTGGCAAGAGCAGAATCCCCTCGCCACTTATCTGGTATCGGTCGCGGCAACGAACTATGAGAGATTTGACGACTCGTATACAGCACTGGACGGCGTCACACAGATGCCGCTGGTCTACTACGTGTATCCGGAGCACCTGGCTCTTGCGAAGGAGAAGTTCGCCTTCACCCGGCGAGCGATTGAGATTTTCGCGGGGTTGTTTGGAGAGTACCCGTTTCTGAATGAGAAGTACGGCATGGCTGAATTCCCATGGAACGGCGCGATGGAACACCAGACTATGACCAGCATGGGCGAGAGGATCGTCGGTTCGGCGACCAGCACGGGTCAGCTCACGATTGCTCACGAACTGGCGCACCAGTGGTGGGGCGACCTGGTGACGATGAAGACGTGGGACGACATCTGGCTCAACGAAGGCTTCGCAACTTACTCTGAGGTGCTGTTCGTGGAGCATTTTCTGGATCTCGATCCGGGCGAGGTGATGAGCCGGAGCTACGATGACGGCCAGATCTTTGGCGCGCTCGGGGGTACAGTGACGGCCGAGAACCGAGACGATCCGTTCGACGACCGAGGGGGAATCTACACCAAAGGCGGCTGGGTGCTGCACATGCTGCGGCACCTGGTGGGCGACGAGAAGTTCTTTCGGGCGCTTAAGGACTACCGCGCGCGTCACGAGTTCGGGAACGGCTCGACGAGTGAGTTGCGCGAGTCCTTCGAGCGGCAATATGGCCAATCCCTCGATTGGTTTTTCCAGCAGTGGGTATACGCGCCGGGACGCCCGCTCTACAAACTGTCATCTGAGCTAAAGGGTCCTGATGGTTCGGGGAGCTACTCGGTCAAGGTGACGTTGAAGCAGAAGCAGTCGATCGCCATTCCGGGACGGGCGGAGGCGGTCTTCATCATGCCGCTGGATCTGACGATTCATTTCGACGATGGGACAACTGAGACTCATGTTGTGCTGAACGATGCCCGAAAGCAGAAAGTGATCTTCGCAGTTTCAAAGCGTCCGATATCGGTAGGAGTCGATGAGGCTCACTGGGTGCTGAAGAAGGTGAAGGGACAGTGACGACTAAACCGGACCCCAACTAGATCCCAATTTTTGCCAGAGCATCCGCGATCTGTCCCATCAACAGCGTGAGATTGGGATGAGAGGCTTCTATCTTTTCTATCGTCTCTCTCAAACGCTCTCCGAGGCTATC
>DASYSA010000413.1:0-1527 GCA_036003885.1 Blastocatellia bacterium
GACATCACTGTCGTTGAAAATCCCGCAGTGCCCCGACAAGCAGCGGTCGCAATCAAGGTTGAGGCGCTATCAAAAGACATGTCCGGTCGCGTTGGGGAGAGCTACAATCTGCGTTTCAAGGTAACCGATTCAACTTCCAACCAGCCGAAGGTCGATCTCAAAGACATCGGCGTGCTCGTGTTTCTCGCGCCGGGCGTCTGGCAGCAACGAGAATTGGCGAGGCCCCTCGGTGATGGTGTTTACGAGATGAGCTTTGTTGCGCCGCAAGAGGGCGTGTACTATGTCTACTTCCAATGCCCTTCGCTGGGCGTCCGTTTTAACCAGATATCACCTCTGATTCTGCAGGCCATAAGAAAGTGACTGTGGGTTCACCGGGTACGCACGCTTCCAGCGTGCCGGCCTCTAAAAGGGATGGCGCTAGCGCTACAATTCAACGATGAGCTTTCGCCAGGCGCTACGAGAAATCGGTATGAATAGAAGAACTCTGACTATCGCCCGGACGGCATTTAAGAAGTGTATTTCCGCGGCGGCGCTGACAATAATTGCTCTGTGCCTTGGGTCGCGCCTGGCTGTAGCGCAAGAGGCCAGTCGAGATCTTGTCGTTCAGGAGAAGGGATCCAATCAGCAATCTCCCGCGGCGAAGCCTGAGCAATCCCCTGCTCAGCATTACTTCACCGATGTGGTGCTGATCAATCAGAACGGCGATAAGATGCGCTTCTACAGCGATCTCTTACAGGGCAAGGTCGTCATCATCAACTCCTTTTTCGGCACTTGCCAGGGCGTCTGCCTGCCTATGAATCGAAATCTGGAGAAAGTCCAGGAGGCCCTGGGCGAACACGTTGGAAAAGACGTGCACATCATTTCTATTAGCGTTGATCCGGTTGTCGACACCCCAGCCAGCCTGAAAGAGTATGCGAAGAGACTCCATGCCAGACCAGGTTGGTATTTCCTCACCGGCGACAAGCAGAATGTAGATTTTGCTCTGAACAAAATCGGCCACTTTGTCAGCGACAAGCAGGACCACCTCAGTATTCTGATCATAGGCAACGAGCGCACCGGTTTGTGGAAAAAAGCGGTTGGACTCGCTCCAAGCACCGAGTTGGTCAAGATTGTCGAGAGCGTTCTCAACGATCAGGCGCCGCGCAGCAAGTAAGGCTGCGTTAAGATCGGAATATGCGAAGACCAGCGGGCTTGAAGTGTCTGCTCTTGTTGGCGGCTCTGGCGTTCTCGGTCGGGCCGGACGCAGGCGGCCGCGCGGGAGCGACATCACAAGATCCGTTGAGCCTGCGCGAGAGCCGCGGGAAACAGATCTTTGTAAGAGGTACCAGTCCGTCGGGCAAGGAGATCCTCGCATACCTGGGCGAATCGTCGCTCGAATTGCCGGGAAGTTCGATGCCCTGCGCGAACTGTCACGGCCTTGATGGTAAGGGCAAACCCGAGGCCGGCGTCACTCCTTCAAACCTCACCAGCGAAGCATTGACCAAGCCTTACGGCCTCACTCATCCTGACGGACGCAAACATCCGCCA
>DASYSA010000414.1:0-10134 GCA_036003885.1 Blastocatellia bacterium
GCAGCGCTACAGGCCGCCTGATCGATCCTGAGAACCGTCCCGCAACGCCATCGAATGTGGGGGTACCTACGATAACGGTTCAGGACCCGAAGGTTGTCCAGCTTCACGACGAAGCCAGGCCGGGGTCGATCGCTGCGACGCTTTCGGCACAGGTCCCCTCGCCGACGGAATCGCCCGTGAAACTCCGCAATGTCATTGGAGTGTTGCGCGGGTCGGACGCTGTGCTCAAAGACACCTACGTGCTGGTCACGGCGCATTACGATCACATCGGCATTCGGCCCGGCGGTGACGGCGATCGCATCTTCAATGGGGCGAACGATGATGGCAGCGGAACGGTCTCAGTGATTGAGCTGGCGTCGGCCCTGGCGCGGCTCAAGCAGCGGCCTAAACGCAGCATCGTGTTCATGACTTTCTTCGGGGAGGAGAAGGGGTTGCTCGGGTCGCGCTACTATGGACGGCACCCGGTGTTTCCGATCGAGAAGACCGTGTCTGACATAAATTTGGAACAGGTAGGACGCACCGATAGCAGCGAGGGGCCGCAGCTTTCAAATGCCACGATGACCGGGTTCGACTACTCGGATGTCGGAACCATATTCAAAGCGGCCGGTGAGATGACCGGAGTCAATGTCTACAAGCACGCGACGAACAGCGACAGCTTCTTTGGCCGCAGCGACAATCAAGCGCTCGCGGACCAGGGAGTGCCTGCACACACCCTCTGCGTCGCGTATGTCTATCCGGACTATCACGGTCTCGGCGATCACTGGGAGAAGATCGACTACGGGAATATGGAGAAGGTCGATCGCATGGTCGCCCTTGCTTTGCTTATGATTGCCGACAGCTCCGAGGAGCCCCGGTGGAATGAGGCGAATCCCAGGACTGCGCGCTACGTAAAGGCGTGGAAAGATCGGCACGGCAAATGAAATGCGAAATTCGAAATTCGAAATTGGAAAAGTCAATTTCGCATTTCGCACTTCGCAGTTCGAATTTCTTCACGGCTTGGCTTCGACCCAATTTTTGCCGACTCCAATATCGACCACCAGGGGAACGGCCAGCGGATAGACCGCCTCCATCTCCTCTCGTACCGCATCGCGTGTTGGCTCGATTTCGCCCTCAGGTACTTCCAGCAGCAGTTCGTCGTGCACCTGCAGCATCATCAGACCCCGCAGGCCTTCGCGCTTGAGCCGGTCGTGAACCCGAATCATCGCAATCTTCACAAGGTCGGCGGCGCTGCCCTGAATCGGAGCGTTGATGGCTTCACGTTCGGCTCTTGCTCGCAAATTGTGATTCCGATTTTGAATATCGGGGATGGGCCGTATGCGGCCGAAGATCGTCCTTACCACGCCGGTCTGCCGGACCTGCTCGGGTGTCTCTTCCATATATCTGCGCACTTCTTTGTAGGTTTCGTAATAATCGGCTATTGCCTTCTTGGCGTCGGCGCGACTGAGCCCCGTACGCTGGGCAAGCCCGAACGGGCCGATAACATAAGGAATAGCGAAGTTCACTATCTTCGCAAGTCTCCGTGCTTCCGACTCTTCTTGTTTCGTCGTTGCGCCGAAGACCTCTCTCGCCGTCTTCGCGTGAATATCTTCGCCTTTCTTGAAAGCCTCAGTCATCACGGGGTCGCCGGTTATGTGCGCGAACAGCCTCAACTCGATCTGTGAATAGTCGGCCGACATCAATACATAGCCGGGTGAAGCTACAAACGCCGCGCGAATTCGCCGGCCCTGCTCGGACCGGATCGGGATGTTCTGCAGATTCGGATTGGTCGATGACAGGCGTCCCGTCGCCGACACCGCCTGGTTCAACGTCGTGTGAATGCGCCCGCTGCGCGGATCGATCAGCCGGGGCAGCGCGTCAACGTATGTGTTCTTTAGCTTTGCCAGTTCGCGATAATCGATGATCAGCCGGGGCAGTTCATACTTTGCAGCCAATTCTTCGAGCACATCTACGGAGGTTGATATCCGGCCGGTTTTGGTCTTCCGGCCGACTCCGAAGTTGAGCTTCTCGAATATTTCGCCGAGCTGATGAGTGGAGTTGATGTTGAACTCACAACCTGCTTGTTCGTAGATCTCACGAGTGAGCCGTTCGAGTTCCTTCTCCATCTCGCGACCCGCCTGCTCGAGAGTGCGGGTGTCGATTCGGACGCCGATTCTCTCCATCTCAAACAGTATCTCGACCAGCGGCAGCTCGATCTGCCTGTAGAGTGGATCGAGGCCGGCCTCCTCTATTCGCTCGCGGAGTTCTCCTGCAAGCTGAAGAGTGAGGTCCGCAGTCTGCAGCGCGCGGAGATCTTCAGCATCGAAGCCTTCTGCCGTCTCAGCCATCTCGATGCCGATTCGCTCTCGCGCGATCTCGAGTATTCGGTAGGTCGTGCGATTTGGGTCGAGCAGATAGGCAGCCAGCATGGTATCGTCTTCGACGCCTTCAATGCGAATAGCAGGTTCGAAGTCGCGTATCGATCCGTTGGAGCCGTTTGCTTGAAAGAGTTCCCCAGGCCCGCGTACGTACCGGTCGAGCAAGGTCAGCGCGCCCTTCCAGTCCTGAATGGACTTGCGGATCAGGCCGTTTTCAAGGACCTCTTTCAAAACAGCAAGCGGATCCGAGCCGGATTCGAAGTTTTGAAGATCGATTAACCCCGCCTTCCCAGGTTCACTCGCGATTGCGAATCCGCAAAGCGCTTCGTCTCGCTCTTCAACCGAGAGCGCAAAGCTGTCCACTGCCCACAGCGATGCAATCAGTTCATCGAGAGCGGCTCGCGTAGTGATTCGAGTGTACCGGGTCTTGCTCTGACGCTGAGTAGCCGCGGCGATGCTGGACGAGGTTGCCGCGTCGGCAAACTCTTTCTTCAGCGCGGCAAACTCCAATTCACTGAAGAGTTCATACGCAGCATGTCGATCAGGAGCTTCGTAGATCAGCCCGTTCAGGTCCAGCTTGATCGGCATGTCGCATTTGATAGTCACCAGGTCCCGTGATTGGCGAATCATATCCACGTTGTTCTTCAGACTTTCGCGATAGGTCTTTCGGCTTATCTCGTCGGCGTGAGCGAGCGCGTTCTCGAGCGTCTCGAATTGCTGAATGATCTGCTGAGCGCCCTTTTCGCCGACGCCGGGTGCTCCGGGGATGTTGTCCGAAGTGTCTCCCCAGAGCGCCAGCAAGTCGATCACCTGGTCGGGCCTGACACCCATCTTCTCCTGTACGGCTCTGGCATCCAACATCGTTAGCGATCCATCTCGGGCGGTCTTAAGGATCTTTACCTGATCGGTGACGAGCTGGCACATGTCTTTGTCGTTAGTGACGATCACCATGTCCACGCCGGCCTGTTCCGCCTGAGCGGCAAGCGTGCCGATGATGTCATCGGCTTCGAATCCCGGAGCGCGGGTGACCGGAACACGCAATGCTTCGAGCAGCCGATCCAGATACTTGAGTTGCACGGCGAGGTCCTCGGGCATCCCGGTCCTGGTTGCTTTATAAGCCGCGTAGGAGTCGTGCCGGAATGTGGGCCCGGAGGTGTCGAATGCGACCCCGAGATAGTCAGGTTTCTCTTCGTTGATGAGCCGCCGCAGCATCATCGTAAAACCGTAGATGGCGTTGGTGGGTATGCCGGTTGAGGTCGATAGGCCACGAATCGCATAGTAGGCGCGATATAACTGAGACATGCCATCGACTATGTACAGTCGCTTTCTTTTTTCCGCCGACATAAGGGGCCATCCTATAGAGCCGGATTTGTGAGTGTCAAGAAAGAGAGCCGCGCAAGCGGCCCGCGTTTCGCGTTTCTCGTTTCGCGTTTCTCGTTATCGCAAATCAAGTAGGAGCCTAACAACGTGAGCGACAGAACGAGAAACGAGAAACGCGAAACGCGAAACGGGTTCCCGCCATATTTGTCAAAGCTCTCGCCGGAGTGGTACACTCCCACAATTCAAAGCACTCTCGACATCACACAGGAGCAGTAAATACTCAAATGCAGTCACTCATTCTCGCGGGCGGAAAAGGAACGCGCCTTCGCCCGCTTACGATGCACACCCCAAAGCCCATAGTGCCCATCGCAGGCTATCCGTTCCTGCTCTACCAACTCGAGCTTCTCAAGCGCGCGGATGTTCGCGATGTCATTCTTTCCCTCTCTTATCAGCCGCAGAAGATTGAGGACAAGATCGGCGACGGCACCGATTTCGGCGTGAGGGTCAGCTATGCGGTTGAAGCATCTCCGCTTGGAACCGCCGGAGCGTACCGTAATGCGGCCAGCTTCATCCGCGAAACCACCGTCGTCTTCAACGGCGACGTCCTCACCGACATAGACCTGAATGAAGTCATCCGCTTTCATCGCGAGCGCCAGGCTATTGCAACCATAGTGCTCACGCCGGTGCCTAATCCAACTGCCTATGGGCTGGTTGAGACCGGGAAGGACGGCCGGGTCCGTCGCTTCCTCGAAAAGCCGAAACCCGAGGAGGTCACGTGCGACACCATCAACGCCGGCATCTACATTCTGGAGCCGAAGGTGCTCGAGTATGTTCCTGAAGGCGAGCCGTTCATGTTTGAGTACGGCGTGTTTCCGAAACTTCTTGAAGCCGGCGATTCATTCTACGCATTCGTATGGCGCGGATACTGGCGCGACATCGGAACGGCTTCCAGCTATCTGCAGGCCAACCTGGATGTGTTGGCGGGTTCCGTCAAGCTGCTGGAGCGCTTGCCTGCCCAACGCGGCGAGAAGTTCGACCAGAGCGCCGAGATCGATGCCTTGTCGGTAGTTGATCCAACTTGCACGCTGAAGGCCGGCGCCCAGATCATCAACTCGGTTGTGAGTCGCAACTGCTACATCGAGGAACGCGCGCGCATCGAGAATTCGGTGATCCGCGGGGGCTCGCGGATCGGACCATCTGCGAATGTGACTGGCGCGGTGATCGGCAAGGGTTGCCATATCGGCAGGGCGGTTGCGATTTCCGGTGGGGCAGTCCTCGGAGACAAGACGGTCGTCACAGACTACAGCCAGATAGGGTAGTCGTCATTGGTAACTTGTCACTTGTCATTAGTCATTTGTCGCGCTTTGGTGTGTTAACGAGTGAGCAAATGACCAATAACAAGTGACCAATGACAAGTGACAAATGACAATGCGAGTAATGATTCGTGTGCCTAACTGGGTGGGGGACGCCGTGATGGCAGTGCCTGCGTTGCGGGAACTGCGTCGCATCTTTCTCGACGCGCGCATCACTCTACTCGCGAGACCCTGGGTGGCCGGCCTGTTCGATGGCGAGGGAATCGCCGATGATCTGATTCCTATCGAAGACACCACAGGCGTGGTAGAGACGGCGAAGCGATTCCTGAGCCTCACTCGCGTGCTTCGGCGACAACGCTTCGACTTCACGGTGTTGCTTCAGAATGCCTTTGGAGCTGCCTTGCTCGCCCGGGCAGGCGGAGCGCGAAAGATCGTTGGCTATCCAACGGATTCCAGGCGCGCTCTCCTGGACTACGCCATTCCACTTCAAGCCGACCATAGGACCGCGCATCAGGTCTTCTACTACCTGAATATCCCATCGGTACTCGAGCAACGATTGAGAGGTGAGAGTCAGGTTAACTTCGATGGGGCGCGCCCTGAACTTGGCGTTACTCCGGAAGCAAAAGAAGGCGCCCGAGGACTGCTCGAGCAGGCCGGCGGGGCTCTTCTCGGAACCGGAGCCCGGATCGTGGCGATCAATCCCGGCGCAACTAATAGCCGAGCCAAACGATGGCTCGCCGAACGATTCGCCGCTACCGCCGATCGTCTGGCTGAACGGGATGGGTTCCAAACGATCATCGTCGGGGCTACGGGTGATATTGAAGCGGCTGATGAAACGGCTCGACTGATGCGCTCGCCGGCGTTGGTGCTTGCGGGGAAGACCGGCATTGCCGAGCTGAAGGGGGTGCTTGCCTGTGCGGCACTGGTTGTTTCGAACGATACCGGCACCGCCCACGTTTCTGCAGCGCTCGGAGTGCCGACAGTCGTCGTTTTTGGACCCACGGAGCACGTTGCAACTCGCCCGTATTCAGACAATGCCACCGTCGTACGTCACGACGTCGAATGCTCGCCTTGCATGCTCCGCGACTGTCCGATCGATCATAGATGCATGACTCGAGTAGAGGTCGACGATGTCTACCGCGCCGCGAAACATTTGCTGGTAGCCGTTAGGTAAGAATGGGAGAGTGGGAGAATGGGAGAATCGAGAATGGCAGCGCGGGACGGTAGTCCAATACTTCAACATAACCACTCTCCCATACCCCATTCTCCGACGCTCCCACTCTCCCACTCTCCCATTCTTCTCCTCTATCCGAAGATCCGCACGTATACCCTGCGAATCGCGTCGGTGTAATACGAATACCGGCCTTCCAGTTCGTCAAGCGATGTGAGGTCCATGGCGCGAGCGATGTCGCCGAGCACAACATGCGAAGCCGGCAATATCGGGCTGGGCCGGTCGGCCAGCAATCGCATCCAGTGATCGAGGCTCCGAAGAAAACCATACCCGTCGAGGAGTTGCTTCGTATCCTCGGCATCGAGATGTCCGCGCTCGCCCAGGTGGGCTATCAACGCCGTGGTGCCCAGTTCTGTTCCAAAGCGCACCCGGTGGAGGAGCTGCAGATACCGGGTGATGAAGTAGACGTCGGTCATCCCGCCGGGGCCCCATTTGATGTTCCTTCTGCTGCCGCGACCCTTCTCACGCTCGAGCCGTGCTTTGACATGAGCCAGGTCCTGCCTGAGCGACGGATTTCGAGAGGCCGCGTCGAATGCTGCGTCGCAAATGGCATTGCGAACCTCGATCCCAAAATCGAGGTCGCCCGACACCTCCCGCACCTTTAGATAAGCCGAGTGCTCCCACGCCGACGCCCGCTCACCCAGGTAACCAAGCAGGCTGCGCAACCCCTGGGCGAGCGGCCCGCTCTGGCCGTCAGGTCTGAGCCTGAGGTCGATGCGGTAGATGAAGCCCTCCCGGGTTACCGATGAGAGAACACGCACCAGTCGCGATGTGAGGCCGCCATAGAACTCTTGCGGAGATGAGGCAGTCGTGCCGACCTCGGACGGCGCCCATTCAGCTTCATCGTCAAACACAACGAGCAGATCGAGGTCTGATCCGTAATCCATTCCGGTGTGACCCAACCGACCAAGCCCCAGCACTGCATACCGCAGGTGGCAGTCCTGCTTCACGTCGAGCGACTCGAGCGCGATGTCGGTTCCCAGTTGAAGCGAGGCCTCAGCAAGCGCGGTCTGTTCAAGATTGTTAGCTCGCAATGCTTCGCCGAATCTCAGCGGTCCGTAGCCTGTGGTTCGTTGGATGGGAACGTCTGCCGCGTCAGGCTGCCTCGTGATGATTGAGCTGTTTTCAGGCTCAGTGCCCACGTGACCGCTTTCTCCATCAACACCGGATTGCTTGCCGCTTCTGACGAACGACTGACCACTGACGGCTGACAGGTCGCGATAACCTATTTCGACAGCTTGCTCGTACCAGGTGCGACGCAGCGCATCTGATCTTGTGGCAAGGTCGCCGCTCCGGTCGATGGCTACCTTCATCACTCTCAGAAACTCTTCCTTCGTTCGGGCAGGTTTGGGGTCTGCCACGGCTGCCGCAAGCGAGGGACGGGACACAATGATCTGAGCCAGGTACGGGCTGCTGAGCACGACCAACAGGCGCTCGATGAGCACAGGCATCCGGTTGGAGAGAATGCCGCGGATCGCTTCTCGCGCTTCTTGATCATAAGTGGCAAGCGACTCGGCCCAACTGGTCAGGTTTCGAAGCGATCTCACGGGGCTGATGCATCGCGGCAGCGCCTGGGCGATTACCGGTTCTGCCGCCAGGTTGGGATCGGCTTCGAGGCGGTCGACCGCTGCCGCCGCGCGTCTTGCGAGCCGTTCGGTTTCGTCATCTATATATTGTTCTTCGACCTTCGCCTCGACCACCGACGCAGCCGCTGATTTGTCGGCGGCTTGTTGGAACACACGGTTGTAGACTGCCCGCACCCCGGTGGTGTGAAATTCGAGGTCGGCGCAAAATGCCGCTGCCGGATCGGGCCTATTCAGATAGCCGCATCGACGAGCAACGAGGTTCAATCGCTCGTGTCCGACGGGCAAGACATGTGTCTGAACACAATGCTCCATCTGCAGGCGATGCTCGACTGTGCGAAGGAAAGTGTAGGCCGCCGAGAGTCGCGCTCGCTCGGCCTCCGAGAGGTAGCCCTTCTCGGCAAGACGCGCGAGCACGATCAATGTCTGGGCCGACCGCAGCCAGGGCTCACGCCCGCCATATGCGAGCTGCAACGCCTGAGCGATGAACTCGATTTCGCGGATCCCCCCTCGTCCAAGCTTGACGTTGAAACCGCCGCCCTTTTCGGCCTCCTTGCGGTCGATCTTCTCTTTCAATCTGCGCACATCGGCGAGGGCATCCGGAAGCGGCTCGGCACGAAAGATGACATCAAGCACGAGATCCAGGAAGTGAGCGACTAACGCGCCGTTGCCCGCCGAAGAGCGCGCCCGGATCAAGGCCTGTCGTTCCCAGTTCTGAGCCTTGTTTCGGTAATAGTCGGCCGCTCGCTCGACCTCCCAAACTGTGTCGCCCTCTCGCCCGTAAGGCCGGAGCCTCAGGTCGATCCGATAAACGGGAGCCTCACCCGAGGCAGTCCCGATCGTCCGAACCACCTGCGAAGCCACGCTCCTGAAGAACTCTCGATTGTCGACTACAGAGTCGGCGCTACGCCCGTCGCCCGCGGTCTTTCCCTCGCCTATGTAAAGGAAGAGCAGGTCGATGTCCGATGCGTAGTTCAACTCGCGGCAGCCGAGTTTGCCAACCGAGACGATGGCCATTTCCGCCGGAGCTATGCGTCCTCGCTCATCGCGAATTGATGGGGTGCCGTGACGATTCACCATGTCCTGATGGGCGGCCGCCAGGGCCGCGGCAAGTATCACGTCCGCAAGGTTCGACAACTCCTCAGTTAGCTCAGACAACGTCGCCATGCCGAGGCAGTCACGCAGGTAGATCCTGAGCAATTCTCTTCTCTTAAACTGCGCGAGCTTGGACTGTTCGTCCGAAGCGGCAACGCGAACGGCGAAACGGCCGAGTTCCTGGAACAGTTGCTCGGTCGATTTTACATGGCCCAGATCACGTTCGGCCTCCCGCTTCAGCCAGTCGATATAGTCGGGGTTGAGCAGGATTGTCTCGCCCAGAAAGGGGCTGTAAGAAGCCAGCGTGAGCAGCCGTGACAGAAGCAGCAGGGTGATCTGGCTCGAGTTGAACGAAGGCTGATTCTCAAGCCGTTCGAGAAATGTGCCTGCGCCTTCAGGGTCAGGCAATGACCGAATGAAGGCTTCTATTTCGTCTCGGCGGGTTTCGGTCACGGTGAAGATAATCTAGCACAGTGAAATGCGAATTGCTGAAATGCGAAATGCGAAATGTATATTGCGATTGTTCATCTCGAATTGGCGTCACGAATTGCGGATCGCGAAATTTCGCATTTCGCATTTCCGCATTTCGCATTTCATTTCGGGTCTCCCTGCATTATCCACTGCTCGTTGAAGTGGGCGTGCTTGATAGATTTTCTCGCCGGCTGGCCTTCCGAATCTTTCCCGACATCTTTCCTGCTCAGATGATAGCTGTAGGTCGCATGAAGCGAACCGTCGCGCGCCTGAATGATGGACGGATAGTGGAACGACCCTGCCTCCGGACCCGCGGGATCGTATTCGACGTGCCGCTTCCATCGCCAACTCGCGCCTTCGTCATCTGAGACCGCAACGGCGAGACTATTACGACCACGTTCTGTGTCGTTGTGGATCAGGACCCAGTGTCCATTTCGAAGCTTGATGACTTCAGCGCCCGAACCGGGATTCGGGATCGCGCTGTCAACCACTTTGCTCCAGGTTTTGCCCTGGTCGGTGGACTCGCTGGCGTGCAAGCGTTTCGGTGCGGGCCCGTTGTCTCTCATCAAGGTGAACAGGCTGCCGTCCTTCCTCTCTACGATGCTGGGCTGGATGTTGCCGCCTCCGACGAGCGGAGTGCTTGTAGTCCAGGTTTGTCCCCAGTCATCCGTTATCGCCATCAGCGAGAAGGAGAAGCCATCGGAGTACAGCGGCACGATCAGCCGCTTATCGTGAAGGACGAAGGGATGAGCGCGGGTCATCCAGCC
>DASYSA010000415.1:0-25556 GCA_036003885.1 Blastocatellia bacterium
CTCCCCGACAACCTCACGCGCTATCGGGTGATGGCCGTAGCTGTAGCCGGCGGCAAACAGTTCGGCGGCGGCGAGTCAGCAATAACAGCGCGCCTCCCTCTCATGGTTCGACCTTCGGCGCCGCGCTTCTTGAACTTCGGCGATAAGTTTGAGCTTCCCGTCGTCGTACAGAATCAGACCGACTTGCCGATGGAGGTAGACGTTGCAGTGCGTGCCTCGAATGCCGAACTCACCGAGGGTGGCGGGCGGCGCGTGACTGTGCCTGCGAATGATCGAGTCGAAATTCGATTCCCCACTTCCGCCGTTCGCGCCGGCACGGCTCGATTCCAGATCGCGGCGGTGTCCGGCAAGTGGGCCGATTCAGCGGAGGTCGAGTTGCCGGTCTGGACTCCTGCGACCACCGAAGCATTCGCAACCTATGGCGAGATCGACCAGGGAGCCATCGTCCAATCGGTCAAAGCCCCTTCGGGCGCGGTGACCGCATTCGGCGGACTCGAAATCACGACCTCTTCAACCGAGCTTCAGGCGTTGACCGATGCGGTGCTCTACCTGGTCTCCTATCGGTTCGAGTGCGCGGAGCAGCTCTCATCGCGGGTGCTGGCAGTAGCCGCGTTGCGCGATGTGCTCACGGCATTCGAGGCCAAAGGGTTGCCCACGACCACGGAGATGGAGTCGGCGGTCTCGCGCGACATCAAGCGGCTTCAGGGATTGCAGAATGGCGACGGCGGCTTCGGCTTCTGGAAGCGCGGCGATGAGTCGTGGCCTTACATCAGTATTCACGTCGCGCACGCGCTCCAGCGCGCGAAGGAGAAACGATTTGAAGTTCCTTCGGAGATGATTGACCGATCCGGGAAGTATCTACGGGAGATCGAATCGCACATTCCGAACTATTACGGAGCCGACGCGCGCCGCGCCCTTGTGGCTTACGCGCTCTATGTTCGAAATCGTCTGGGTGACCGTGATGCCGCGAAGGCCCGCAGGGTCATCGCCGAAGCCGGCCTAGATAAGTTGCCGCTCGAGGCAGTTGGCTGGTTGCTACCCGTTCTGTCGGGCGATCCCGCATCTCAAACCGAGGTCGCGGCTATTCGGAAGCTCCTGAACAACCGCGCCACCGAAGAGGCTGCCACGGCTCATTTCGTGACCTCGTACGGCGACGGCGCACACCTGTTGTTGCATTCGGACCGGCGAGTCGATGGAGTGATACTCGAAGCGCTGATTGGAGATCAACCTGCGAACGATCTGATTCCGAAACTCGTTCGCGGGCTGCTCGGACATCGCACCGCCGGACGCTGGGAGAATACGCAGGAGAACGCATTCATCCTGGTGGCGCTCGACAAGTACTTCGCCACTTACGAAAAGGTCACTCCGAACTTCGTCGCGCGGGCGTGGCTTGGAGATGCATACGCGGGCGGCCACGAGTTCCGCGGACGCACGACGGATCGATATCACTTGAATGTGCCGATGAAGTTTCTTGCTCAGACGGCCGCCCAGCAGAATCTGATCCTGAGCAAGGACGGGCCGGGACGCCTCTACTATCGCGTGGGAATGCAATACGCGCCGGCGAGTTTGAAGCTGGCGCCGTCGGATCACGGTTTCACTGTCGAACGCGTCTACGAGGCGGTCGACAAGGCCGACGATGTGCGTCGCGATTCGGAAGGCGTCTGGCACATCAAGGCCGGAGCAAAGGTGCGAGTGAGGCTGACGATGGTAGCGCCTTCCCGTCGCTATCATGTTGCCTTGGTGGATCCGATCCCGGCAGGGCTGGAGGCTATGAATCCGGCGCTTGCGGTGACGGGGAACATTCCGCAGGACCCCAACAGTCAGGAGTTGAAGCGCGGCTGGTGGTGGAGCCGGCCGTGGTTTGAGCACCAGAACATGCGTGACGAGCGAGTAGAGGCCTTCACGTCGTTATTGTGGGAAGGCGTGTACAACTACAGCTACGTAGCGCGTGCGACGACACCCGGTGTGTTCGTGGTGCCGCCGCCAAAAGCCGAAGAGATGTATCACCCTGAGACCTTCGGCAGGGGAGGGACCGATCGAGTGAGAATTGAGAATTGAGAATTGAGAATGGAGAATTAAGAATTTAGAATTGAACTCATCTTCTCAATTCTCCATTCTCCATTCTCCATTCTCAATTTTTATTCCTGAATTCCTTCATGAACTCAACCAGCGCTTCGACACCTTCGCGCGGGAAGGCGTTGTAGAGCGAAGCTCGAATGCCGCCTATTGACCGGTGTCCTTTCAGCCCATCCAGTCCGGCTCTGGTCGCTTCGCTGACGAATTGTTTCTCCATATCTTCATCGGGCAGGCGGAACGTCACATTCATCAACGAACGGCTGTCGGGTTGAGCGTGCGGCCGATAGAAGCCGCCGCTCGCATCGATGGCGTCATAAAGCAGCGCGGCCTTCGTTTCATTGCGCCGCGCCATCTCTTCAAGCCCGCCCTGTTCGAGCAAGTGTTTCAGCACAAGCCTCGCGATGTAGATCGCGAATACCGGCGGCGTGTTGTAGAGCGACTTCTCTTTTGCGTGAGTGTTGTAGTCGAGCATTGTGTGCATGCCTTGCGGGCTGCGCGCCAGGAGGTCGTCGCGGATGATTGCCAGTGTGAGTCCGGCGGGCGCGAGATTCTTCTGCGCGCCCGCGTAGATCATTCCGTACCTGGCGACATCGATTGGCCGGCTGAAGATGTCCGAAGAGGCGTCGGCTACCAGAGGGATGTTGCCGGTATCGGGCTCGCGTTTCCATTCGGTGCCGTGAATCGTGTTGTTGGTAGTGAAGTGTACATAAGCGGCTCCCGGCCTAAGCTTAAGCTCTTCCTGCGTGGGTATGCGGGAAAAGTTGTCGGCCTCAGTCGAGGCGGCGACGTTCACGTTGCCGACCTTCTGAGCCTCTTTCATGGCTTTCTTGGACCATATGCCGGTGATGATGTAGTCGGCCTTTCCGCCTGGGGGCATCAGGTTCAGAGGCACCATCGAGAACTGCAGGGAGGCGCCCCCCTGAAGAAACAGGACGTGGTAATTGTCGGGTATGCCGGCCAGCTTTCGCATATCGGCTTCGGCGCCCTGGATTATGGCGTCGAAGGGTTTTGAGCGATGGCTGATCTCGAGTATCGATTCTCCGACGCCGGGTAAGGCGAGCAGGTCACGTTGTGCTTCTTCGAGGGCTGGGAGCGGCAGCACGGCCGGCCCAGCGGAAAAGTTATAGATTCGCTTTGTCATGATGTTGTCTTCTTAGTCCTTCAGAGTTGTATCAAACTCAACTCGATAATATCACTGCAATCGGCCTTCATCGCCTCGATTACTTCGCTTCGCGGCGCCTGTTCAAGGTGAATGCGTGCGACCGCCGCAGCCGCACCGTCGAACACTATGTTCTCAGTCTCTTCAACATTGATGCCTGCGGCTTTTAGTCGGTCGAACACTCCGGCGAGGACTCCTACGCGGTCGTAGTGCCGCACCACGAGCAGGTGGGTCGCCGGTGACTTCTTCGTCAGGTTCACGACGTGAGGCGCGCGGCCCGTGTTCTTGTATTCGCGGATGATGCGCACAGTCTCATCGGCGATGGCTTGCTGAGCCTGCTCAGTTGAAGCGCCGATGTGATGCGTTCCGATGACCCCCTCGAGCTTGAATATGGAATCTTCGACCGCGCCCGTTTCTCCCGCTGGCTCGCCCGCGAAGACGTCGAGTCCCGCGCGTATCCCACGCTCGCGCACGGCGCGTTCGAGCGCAACCTGATCGACGACTTCCGCGCGCGAGGTGTTGACGAAGAATGATCCGGGTCGCATCGCTTCGAAGAATCGCTGATCGATGAGGTTTCGCGTTTCGTCCTTGAGTGCGAGGTGCAGGCTGACTATGTCTGCCGCCGCCGCTACTTCGAGCGGAGACTGCTTCATCTCGACGCCGAGTTCTTTGGCGCGTTCAGCGTTGAGGGAGCGGCTCCAGGCGACGACGGAGAGGCCGAATGCGCGCGCGCGGGGAATCATCTCCCTTCCGATCTGGCCCACCCCGATCAACCCGAGCGTGCGGCCAAACAGGCCGGCGGCTTTGGTGTACTCTCTCTTATTCCATCGCCCCTGTTTCAATTCGGCGACGCCATCGGGAATGCGCCGATCGAGCGCGATTATCAATCCGAAGGCAAGCTCGGCCACTGCGATTGAATTCTTGCCCGGGCAGTTGGAGACATAAATCCCGCGGGCCGACGCAGTCTTAACGTCAATCGTGTTGTAGCCGGCTCCTGCGCGCACGACCAGACTGAGGCGGCCGGCTTCGAGCATCTGGCCGGTTACCTTTGTGCTGCGCACGACGAGCACGTCGGCGCCCGTCGAGCGGATGGCTTGAACAAGCGCGTCATCCTTCAGTTGAGGGTCATACACCACCTCGCAGCCGCTCTCGCTGAGCGCTTTTCGGCCGCTGTCCGGGAACGAGTCTGCTATGAGCACCTGCATGCTGTGTCTCCTGAGCGAGCCGTGATGCGTGATCCGTGATACGTGATCCGTGAATCACTCTTTTCACGCATCACGCATCACGCATTACCTTTCATATCACGTGGCTAAGCAATCCGTCTCGCAGCTTCGGTTCGAACCAAGTCGACTTCGGAGGCATGATTTCGCCGGCGTCCGCGATTGCGATCAGCTCTTCAACCTGGACCGGATACATCGAAAACGCGACTGCGGCTCGATCTTCGTTCACCATACGTTCCAGCGCCTCTGCCCCTCGAACGCCGCCCACGAAGTCTATGCGTTTGTCGGTGCGGACGTCGGTGATGCCCAGCACAGGAGCGAGCACTCGCTCCTGAAGCACGGTGACATCCAGCGAGGAGATCGGATCCATCGGCGAAGTAGTGCCATGAGGAAGCGTCAGACTGTACCACTTCCCCGCCAGGTAGGCGCATATCTGGCCTTTTCGTTGCGGCGAGGGGGACGCGGCTTCGGCCACTTCGAAGTGTTGCGACAGGGCGGTGAAGAATTCATCGGGAGACATACCGTTCAGGTCCCTCACGGCGCGATTGTAGGCCAGTATCTGAACCTGGTCCGACGGGAAGAGGACCGAGAGGAAGAAATTCGACTCTTCGACACCGCTCTGATCGGGCTTCAGAGCTCGAAGCTCTGCTCGTGCGCGACTCGCGCTTGCGGCGCGATGATGGCCGTCGGCGATGTAGATGCGGCGGATCCCGCGAAACGCTTCGACCAACTTTGCTTTCGCGTCTTCGCTGACTCGCCAAATGGTGTGTTTGACGCCGTCTGTCGCGGTGAAGTCATAAAGGGGCTCGCCGGTCTGTTCGCGGCTTACCAGCCAGTTTATCTCGGAACGCCCGCGGTAAGTCATGAACACGGGCCCGGTCTGAGCGCCCAGCGTCAGCATGTGACGAGTGCGGTCATCCTCTTTGTCTTTGCGAGTGCGTTCGTGTTTCAGAATGATGTTGGTGTCGTATTCGTCGACCGAGCAACACGCGGCGATCCCGCTCTGCGAATGCTCTCCCATCTGCAAAAGGTAGACGTAGAGACTCGGCGAGGATTCAAGATTGAGGGGAGCCGCGCCTTTAAGCGTTTCGAAGTTTGCGGCGGCCTTCCGATAGACAGCATTGGAGTATGGGTCGGCGCCGTCCGCCATATCTATTTCGGGCCGCGAGACGTGCAGGAAGCTGAGCGGGTTGTCGGCGGCGAGTCTACGCGCCTCTTCGGTGTTGACGACATCGTAAGGAACGGCCGAGACCGCGCTCGCCTTTTCCGTGGGCGGCCGGAGTGCCTGAAAGGGACGGATAGTTGCCATTGTGTCTTTCTCTTCGATTGAGGTAGTAGCTGCAATCGAGAATGCTAGGGTGTGCGCAAAAGCATGTCAACTGCTAAACTGGTTCACATCTTGAAGCGAAGGGAACGAGCATGGTGGCAGCTAATCCAGTGCAGCCTGCAGTAAGTTGCGAACGGAAGGAAGCCGTCCTGACGTTAACGCTCAACCGCCCTGAGAAGAGCAACTCGCTTCATCCCGAGATGGTTGCGCAGCTATCTGAAGCGATCAAGAACGCAGAAGGAGATCTTGGAGTGACGGTGGTGGTGATCACCGGCGCCGGCCGAAGCTTCTGCGCGGGCCTGGATCTCGAGCTTCTGTTGACGTGGGATGTCGAAGAGAAGCTCGGATATCTGGATCGAGTAACCACACTGTTCCGGCTGGTATGGGCGATGCCTCAACCGGTTATTGCGGCGGTGAATGGTGCGGCCATCGCGGGCGGATTCGACCTTGCGGCTTTCTGTGACATCAGGCTTGCATCGACTCGGGCAGTATTCGGGCAGGCGGAGATCAACATCGGCCTCACGCAGATCATTCACCCGCTCTACAAATCAATCGGGCTTGGGCGAGCGAAGGAGCTGGCGATGACCGGCCGGAATATATCCGCGGATGAGGCCTACCGCATTGGACTGGTGAATCACGTCTATGAGCCCGAAGAGTTGATGCCGCGAGCCCTGGAGATGGCGGAATTACTGGCGTCGAAGCCTCGCAGCGCGCTGTTCGAAACGAAGCGACTCTCACGAGAGTTGATAGACATGGGCACGCGGGAGGCGCTCGCCGAGATCAACTCGACATTTCGCCGCTGCCTTGAATCCGCCGAGCACAGTGAAAGAGTTGCAGAAGTATACGCGAGCCTGAAGAAACAGAGGTCAGAGGTCAGAGATCAGAGGTCAGAGAACCTCTGACCTCTGACCTCTGACTTCTGACTTCTGACCTCTGACCCACGAGAAGCGGCGCGAGTAGCTGGTCAGGATGACGTAGTCCGCGAAGGCTGCGTCGCCGTGCCGATTGTCGAGGATATCCGGCACGCTTCGCGTTCGATTTCTTCGCACGGCCACCGGCACGCTGAAGGACCACCGGTCTTTACCTTTCGTTACATTGATTCCAGGCTCGACTGAGATTGCGTAGCCGGGCCGCCGGAATCCACGGCTGCTACCAATGAGATCCGTGGACGGCACGCCTTCGCCGCGAATGCCCATACTCCACGTGATATTGCGAACTTTGGGAAAGGGGAAGAGGGCGCCCGCGCGGTACACATACTGATCTGCCACGGACATTATGGCTTCAGAGGGGCGGCGTCCGGTTGGCACGCCGTTTGTCACTCTCGGGTTTAGCAGGTAGACGCCCGAAGCGAACAGCAGGGTGCTCTTGACCGCCTTGAAGCCCTGGAAATCGAGCACGAGACCATAACCGCCGTCGCCCGGCTGGATCGACTGGTCAACGATTCGGGTGACGCCGTTGACGGTATCGGTCGCTCCCTTATTTCCGGTGGGTAACTTCACGCCCACCCCGAATGAGACATTCTGCCGGGACTCAACCGGAGGCCGCAGGAGCCACATTCGGCCGACCACACTGATGTCGCCCACGCCGCTGGCATGAGTGGCATTGTTCGGCGTGCTCTGACCATACCGTTCAGCAAAGAAGAGCGGGACGGTCGCAGCGATGCTAAACCTTGGGGTTACCTCGTAATTCACCGCCACGTTGAAGAGGTGAACTATGTTGTTAACCTCGCTCCGTGCGGTGGCTCGTTGTTCCTGTTCATCAGTTCCAACGAAGTGGCGATGCGAGTGCAAATATCGATAGTCGACCGAGATCTCAAACCGGCGCGGGCTCAACCACGATTCACCGGCGGCGCTGTGCTGATCAATTCTGCTGACGGTCTGGGGATCGATCATCTGTGTGCATTGACGAGCATTTACGCAGCCCTGGGCTTGCGCATAGTCATTGTGGAAGAAAACGCACACAAGGGCTACGACACCGGCAAAGAGGAACCGCGCGGATTGACTACGATTGGATCTCGGCATGTTGTTCACCTCCACGTTCCAGTTATTCCTGTCTGATTGTGAGCAGAGTGGCTGTTGAATGACTCCGGCCTACTGCCAATTCAGCGAGCGCTCGAATGTCTTTCAGTATTTCGGCAGCCTGTGTTTTACGGATAAGATCGAAACCAAGCCGGAGACGCGGCTAAGAATACGGCCATAAGTGGCTTTTGTCATTAAACCGAAGTAGAAGCTGGCTCTATATCTTTAGTGGTAGCGGCGGGTGCGAAGGAGGGTTCAAGTGTCTACGCTGATCAGGTGATAAGGTTCGCTTCACCTGACACTGGGAATTGAACGGGAAGCCAGCGGGCTTAGCCCGTGGTAGCTCGCTTTCGACCTAGCGCAGAGTCAAAGCAGACCTGGAAGCCAGCGGGCGTGAGCCCGTGGTAGCTCGCTTTCGACCTAACAACGAGAGGTGATGAACAGGAAGCCAGCGGGCGTAAGCCCGTGGTAGCTCGCTTTCAACCTAGCGCAGAGTCGAAGCAGACCTGGAAGCCAGCGGGCGTGAGCCCGTGGCAGCTCGCTTTCGACCTTACATCATCTCATCGTTAACAAGGTGCTAAGGATTGAAAGTGAAGCTGCTCCGGGCAGACGCCCGGAGCTTTCCTGGTACCGCGGGACGACGTGTTCAGGTTGAAAGTGAAGCTGCTCCGGGCTGACGCCCGGAGCTTTCCGCGGCGGTGTGCAGCGCGTGATAGGTGGAAATCAAGCTGCTCCGGGCTGACGCGCGGAGCCTTCAGCGGCCTCCCACTTCATGAGGAACATCAACACACCCTCTTCAGGCTCTCACGGTTGCCTTCCGTTCCAGCTTGTTCCACTCCACTGCCACGCCCCGCAGCGATGCCAACGTAGACTTGATAGCCACGTAGTACATCAACTGCCGATAAAAGAACCGCTGCAGGAAGAGCCACACCAGCAGTCGCTTGTTCTCTTTCGGCTCGAATACGAATGCCAGCGCCGCCGCCGCGAAATCCACCGCGACGAACAGAGCATAATAAAACAGCACTCGCCACAACGTGTCCGCCGAGAATTCTGTCGGATGCTGCCAGCGATTAAACGCTGCCGTGGCCAGTGACACGAGCATCAGCAGATCCATCGCCGGTGAGACGAGCGGAAAGATCACCTGGAAGAGGAGGATGTTCGGCAAGGCCACGAACCCGAGCGAGCCATACCGGGGCCGAAACAGCGCGTCTTTGTGTTTCCACGCAGCCTGAAGCGTGCCGTACATCCAACGATAGCGTTGTCGTACGAAGCCCCGCACGGTGTCCGGCGCTTCGGTGAGTCCGACCGCCTCGTCTTCATACACGATCGAGTAGCCGAGTTTGCGGATGGACATTGTGAGGTCGGCATCTTCGGCCAGGGTGAGATCGCTGAAACCGCCGGCCTTCTCCACCAGTTCCCGGCGCCATGCCCCAACTGCGCCCGGAACAACAGTTACACAATTGAGCACATCGAAGGCCCGCCGGTCCAGATTCTGGCTGGTGATGTACTCGAGCGCCTGCCAGCGAGTGAGCAGGTTAATCCGATTCCCGACCTTGGCGTTACCGGCCACCGCGCCGATTTTGGGATCCGTGAAGTGGCGCACGAGCTTCGTTATGGTATCGCGGGTAAATACGGTGTCGGCGTCCAGCGCTATGACGATCTCGGCGTCGGTGTGCGCCACGCCGAAACTCAGGGCCGCCGCCTTGCCGCCGTTCGGCTTAGTGTAGAGCCGGACCCGCCCATCGCCTGCGAACGCTTCTCGCACGCGGGCAGACGTGTCATCGGTCGAGCCGTCGTCGACCACAACTATCTCGCATTTGGATTCATGCTCGGCCGCGAGCAGCGACGCGATGGTTTGAACGATGACCTTCTCTTCGTTGAAGGCCGGTACAATGATCGCGACGCCAGGGAGGAAGCCTGCAGGATAGATTCGGTGGCGGCTGCCATAGTGTTCGATCGTTGCAAGCACGCCGATAAACAGTAGCCTGGCTATTCCCAGGCCGATGCCGGAAAGGAAAAGGACGTGAATGGCAGCCAGCGTCAGATTGATAGCGCTGAATGCCACCCAGCCGGCCCAAGCGCGCCACCTATTCTCGGGTAAGATGGGGGGCATCACCTCATCCCGAGTTTTACCGAGTAATTCGCTCACGGTTACCAATTGAAATCCGTGCTCGCGAAGAGTTGATATCAGTTCAGGCAAAGCGGCAACGGTCTGCGACCGGTCGCCGCCAGAATCGTGCAGCAGAACGACGTTTCCTTTATGCTGTAAAGCTATTTCAAGAGTCTTGTCGACGATCTTTTTAGCGTCTATCTGGTGCCAATCTTTCGGGTCGATTTGCATCCCGACGGTTAAATACCCCATGTCATTGATTGTCTCGAGCGGGCCGACTTCGTCGGGAGTGTCCGGCTCGGAATCTTCGGCGTAGGGTGGACGAAAAAGATAGGAGCGGCGCCCGATCACGCTCTCGAGCAGCACGCTGGTCGCCGACAGTTCGAGTTGAAGCTGGGTCTTGGATATTTTCGCAATGTTGGGATGGGTGAAAGTGTGATTGCCTATATCGTGACCCTCTTCGAGCATGCGCTTGAGCAGTCCGGGATACTGTTCGCCATTCAAGCCGGTGACGAAAAATGTGGCCGGGGCGTTTGCTCGCTTGAGTGCGTCGAGTATGTGAGGTGTGTACTCGGGGTCGGGACCGTCGTCAAAGGTCAACGCGATCTTGTCCGCGATGCCTCCTCCATAGCGGCTGATGACAGGTGATGACGGGAACTCTGTGAAATGCTCGGAGGTGATCAGGCCGCGAGCCGAATCAAATCCGACCTCGCGCGTGCCAGTCCCTGGC
Source organism: Blastocatellia bacterium (assembly GCA_036003885.1). Taxonomy (GTDB): domain Bacteria; phylum Acidobacteriota; class Blastocatellia; order UBA7656; family UBA7656; genus DASYSA01. Next base: position 10,641 of record DASYSA010000415.1, read on the forward strand.
TTGCCTGTCACGTAAAGTATTTCGCCAATCTCACCACGCCCGCGTGGGGACTCGTAATCCAACCCGTAACCGTAGCTCATGGTCGACAAGAGCGCCGCCGCGGAGGAGTCCTGCGGCAGGTCTTTGCCGAAGAAGTTCCACATCGAAGGGTCTTCGCTGCCGAGTCTCCACAAAGCGACGCCGCGTGCGCCAAATTGCCTCGTTACCGCCATTTGGTTGAAAGCGGTAACCGCATCGAGCATCCAGACCTCATGCAGGCTGGCGTCATCCTCTTCGTACCGGAAAGTCGGATTGAGCGATGCCGGGTCAAGCCGAACCTCTATCTGCGAGTCTTCGGTGGAAGATTCCTTTGCCGTGATAACGGCCTCCTGGAAGGTCTTCACCACTGGTTCTTTCGTTCCTTCCCAGTCGTAGGCGTAGTTGGCTATGGCGACGATCGTCTTGGAAGCCGGTATCTCCGCCTGCCGGAGGCGAAGCACCTGTTCGAACCAGTCGGCTCCGGCAATCGGTCCAGGGTTGCTTCCGGCGTAGTGCTGATCGTAGGCCATCAGAATTACATAATCGGCTGCTTCCGAGATTCGGCGGTAGTCGTACGAATCGTTATTGCCAGGCAGATTGATTGAGAGCTCCAGACCCTCGGCGTGAAGCGAGGTGGCAAGGTCCGCCGTGAACTGCGTATACGCGTGCTGGCTTTCGTCGAGCAGGTTTTCGAAGTCGAGGCTTATGCCTGCAAAGTTCTGCTCTCGAGCGTAATCAGATAACTGGCCGATGCAGTACTTGCGGGCTTCGGGATTTGCGAGCATGTGCTTCAGGCGTTCGACGTCCCATTGTTTCTCGACGGAATTGAAGTTATTGACCAGCGCCATTATTCGGACATCGGTCCCCTTCGCGCGAATGATCTCGATCGCAGCCTGCTGACGGTCATGGTCGTATTCTTCAAGAGTCCCATCGGCGTCGGCTAACTGGAGACACTCGGTTATGACTACGTCGAGATTGGCGATGTTCTCCTGAAGCGAGCTCATACTGGTCGGATCCCAGTTGACGTAGAATCCCATCGTCAGGAGGTCGGGCGTCGGCACGCGCTTCACCTGGTGGGGAGCTGCCGCTTTGTGCTTCTTGCGCTCTGCGTAGAGTTTGCGTTTGGCTTCGCGCAACTTCGGGCCGCCTGTCGGCAGGACCGGATCAATCCTGGGAAGCGACGTGGAATGGCCCCCGTTGGGCAAGGCACTCGATTGAGGCAATCCAAGCGCGGGGAGTTCAGGGTTGAGGAGGATGCTCACGATCAGCAGTCCGAACAACACAGAGAAAGCCAGCCCTGACAGAAAGACGCTTCGTCGGAGCCGGGGCCACCGCTTCTTATTTGGATCGAAGAAGACCGGGAGGTCGCGGTTGTTATTCACACGCATCTGTAAAAACGTTTCACGTTTCTCGTTTTACGTTTCTCGTTTCTCGTTTACTTGTTTGGTTGGCAGATTCAACCATTAGAAACGTAAAACGCGAAACGTAAGACGCAAAACGACAAGGCTCAACGCCGTCACTGTTCCTCTCGAAGAGTCCTCTCTGGTGTCCCTGAGGGCAGTACACCTGCCAGCCGTCGGGTTTAGAATCTTCACAGTCCCTGCAATCGCTCAAGTCTGCGACTCAAGGTTTGAACTCTGAAGACTCCCCGGCACGCTGTTAGGCCGAGGTCTTGCGATGGTCTATAATACACCGGCCGGCGAGCTGCGCGCATCCAATCCCATCAGGCCTATGAGAAAACAGATCGGCATCGCTTTGCTGCTCACCATTGCAGCGTTGAGCTTTCGTCTCTTTCTGGCCTTGCGTCTGCCCAACGACGATGACGACGATGGCCGTTACTATGCGCTTATCGCCCGAAACGTACTGAACCACAATGGATACTCGGGTGAAGAAGAGGAACCGTTTCTTCCGACCCTGGTCCGCACTCCCGGCTATCCTCTCTTTCTCGCTGGAGTGTATCAAGTCTTCGGCCAGGACAACAACCGCGCGGTACGCGTCATTCAGGCGGCGCTGGACACCGCGACCTGCTGGCTGGTCGCACTCCTGGCTCTCTACTGGTCGCCTGTTGAATGGGAGGCCGAGAGGCGTCGTAGGGTAATGCTTTGGGCGTTCGCGCTTGCTGCGGTCTGTCCGTTCACTGCGATCTACGTGAGCACAATACTGACGGAGACTCCCACGATGTTGCTGGCGACTGCCTTTGCCCTGGCTGCGACGCCTGGGCTCGGGTCGCGTACGGGGATCCGGCAGGCTCGCGCGTGGATGGCCGCGGGCATACTGGGCGGAGTGGCAACGATGTTTCGTCCCGACAGCGCATTGTTCGTTGGTGGCGCGGGTGTTGCGCTGATGTTGATCTCGGGATCTCGAGTCATTGCCCGCCCGCGAGACGTCGGGGGGGAGCGATATCTCGGGCGGGAGCTGGCTCGCACTTTTGGGTGCGGGCTGTTACTGGTGATCGGCTTCACGGCTGTGCTTACACCCTGGACCGTAAGAAATCTGAGGGTATTCGGAATCTTTCAACCCGTTGCGCCGCTGTACGCGAACAACCCCAACGAGTTCGCGCCGGTTGGTTACATAGCCTGGCTGCGCACCTGGGTTGATGACGAAAGGTATGTGGTCGCTCTCGAAGATGGGCTCGACCTGCATCCGCTGAATGTGGATGAGGCGCCCCCCTACGCGTTCGACTTGCCCGAAGAACGGGCGCGGGTGGCTGAACTTTATGAGCGGTACAATCACTTTCCGGCAGCCGGCAGCATCCAATCCGAAGATGCCGATGCGGGTGGCGATGACGGTACGTCGCCAGAGGTTGATGAAAGTGAACCGGAGCAGTTCGTGAGGATGACGCCGGACATAGATGCTGAATTCGCGCAGATCGCTCGCGAACGCGTTGCCAGACATCCTCTGCGGTACTATGTGGGGTTGCCGCTCAGGCGAGCGATTTCGTTGTGGTTCGACACGCACTCAGAGTTCTATCCCTTCCAGGGCCGGCTCTTTCCGCTGGCGGATCTCGACGTCGCCGCTCATCAGCACTATTGGCTTCCGGCCTTTGCGGTGGTGCTTTTGATCTACACGCTGCTTGCGTGGTGTGGAGCGTGGGTTATGTGGGCTAATGCAGGTTCGCGTCGCTGGTTGCTGTTGCTGCTGTTGTTGATCGTGCCGCGCCTCGCGTTCCTGTGCTCTCAGGAGCATCCTGAAGGTCGATACGTGGTCGAGTTTTTTCCTTTTGTCGCCGCGGCGGGCGGAATTGCTCTCTCGGGCTTCTCGCTGAAGAGTTGGCGCTCTCGCGCAAGCGAAGAGACGAACCGGAGCGGCGAAGTTCGATGAAGAAATACGCAATCATAGCCATTATGCTGACGGCCGGAGCGCTGGGGTTCCGGCTCCTCCTGGCGCTTCGGTTTCCAAACGATCAGCCTGATGATGGGCGTGTCTATGCAAATATCGCCAGGAATATCATTCAGCACGGGAGCTACTCAGTCGAGATCGAAGAGCCGTTCATACCTACTTACATTCGCGTGCCCGGCTATCCGATGTTCCTGGCGGGTGTCTATCGGGTGTTCGGAATCGACAATAATCGCGCGGTTCGCGTGATTCAGGCGGGGCTCGACACGGTGACCTGTTGGGTGATCGCGCTGCTTGCGCTGGCCTGGGTGCCGGCCGATTGGGAACCGGACAGACGCCGCCGTGTTTTGCTGATCGCGTTGGGGCTTGCCGCTTCATGCCCCTTCGGCGCGATCTATGTCGCCACAATTCTGACTGAGACATGGGCGATGCTGCTCGTGACCTCATGTGTTCTGGTTTCCTCGCTGGCGCTCAAGTCGCAGAGCAGGGTGGGCGGCTCGATGTTATGGGTTGGTGCCGGACTTCTGGGGGGAGCGGCGACTCTTGTGCGTCCTGACAGCGGCTTCTTTGTTGCCGCGATTGGCTCGACAGCGGCGCTGGTTGGGCTGGTCGGCGCGGTTCGAGCGTGGAAGCGGGCGACTCGCAGACTGGTTCCCCGAATACTCGGAACCTCGGTCGCTCGGGGCGTAATGTTTTCGATTGGATTTGCGCTTGCGCTTGCGCCCTGGACGATAAGGAATGCCCGGCTGTTCGGGATCTTTGAGCCGATTGCGCCTGCGTCTGCAGCGATGCCCCAGGACTTCATACCGCGCGGCTACGTGGACTGGCTTAGAACCTGGGTGGATGAAGAGCGCTACACAGACGCCTTTGAATATGGTCTGGATCTGAGACGGATTCACATAGAGAAAGCTCCGGCTTACGCTTTCGACTCGGCAGAGGAGCGAGATCGCGTTGCCGCCTTGTTGGATCAGTACAACAACAACATAGCTAATGTGCCGTTGCCCGCGCCGGCGCCGCCGGCTGCTCCGCCCTCAGAGCAGCCAGAGAGCAAGAACACTGCGACGCCGGGCGAGCCTGGAGCAACAGAGGACGAGCCGGCGAGCGACGACGAGGCCGATTCCACGGACGAAGAAGAGCCTTCGGATGAAGAAGAGCCGCCCGAGGAGCCGGACGAAGAACCGAGCGTGGATGAAGAAGCCAATGTGCGAATGACTCCCGAACTGGATGCTGCATTTGGTGAGATCGCCCGCGAGCGCATCGCGCGGCATCCAGTGCGTTGCTACATCGTCGTTCCCCTCAGACGAATCATCTCTCTTTGGTTCGACACACACTCGCAATACTATCCGTTTCAAGGCTGGCTGTTTCCGGTCTCGGGTATGGACCCGGACATACATCAGCCGTACTGGTTGTCGCTCTTCTGTCTGCTGACCTGGGGGTACACGCTGCTGGCTGCGGTTGGAGCGTGTCTGTTATGGAAGGGCGGCGGGTCTCGGGCCTGGGTGCTTCTGCTGGTATTGCTGATTGTGCCGCGGCTTCTGTTTCTGTCGAGTCTGGAGAACCCCGAGCCCCGCTACACCGTTGAGTTCTTCATTCTGATCCTCGCAGCGGCGAGTCTGGCGTTGAGCCGCCTGTCGCCGAAGCGATTTTGGAAGCGGAAATCAGCCGAATAGGGAGAAGGGGGGGAGGGGAGAAAGGGAGAAAGGGAGAAAGAGAGAAAGACTCTCACTATCTCCCCTTCTCCCCATCCCCCCTTCTTCTTGTGCGGTTGACAGGTTGCGCACAAGATTGACATCATACCGATACATCTCGGTTGTACGCCCACGACCGTCATCACATTAGAGAGACGCTCTTGACGGTGGGGCGGACACAGGAGAAATATGGCTAACGACGATCTTACGCAAAAGCTTTCAGGCAACGATGAGGATCGAACTACGCAACCGACACTGATGGCTGTGCTTGCACTTGTGCGCGAAGTTAAGGACAGCGTGGACCGTTTGAGTGGACAGGTAACTGAGTTGCGTTCAGAGGTAACTGAGTTGCGTTCAGAAGTAACTCGTTTGAGCACTCGCCTTGATGAAGTGGAATCAAGACTCGCTCGCGATATCGCTGGACTCGGCTACAAGATAGAAGCACTAAATAAGAGTCGTCTCCAGACTGAAGCAGATTATTCCAGTCTGTTTGACCGGGTCAGCAAATTGGAATCTAAGATTTCGTAAGCTTTCGAGCAGATTCCGACTCAAGCTTAAAGAATCACTCACCCGATTCCTTTGCCTGCTGGGCTGATGCCGCGCGGCCTGGCTTTCTTGTCTTCAGGCGGTAAGCATCTCGGCCTCTCGCACACCGACAACACACCCCCATACTCCGACACCCCCACCCTCCCACACTCCCCATCACGCCACCTGTAGCCCATGTACTCAACGGCACGCTCCAAACCCCTGTTTCCCGCGCTTTAGCCCATGGTCCCAGGTTTGCCTTAACCTAAGCCGAAGCCCAGGTCGATGCAGCGAGCAACGATCAGGGGCGATCGAGTGGTCCCCTAAGAAGAAAATCCGGTTCGCAACGCTGCGTCCGAGTTGCGTCCAAACCATTCTTCGAGCGAGTGAGCCAGGCCCGATAAGGGAGAGGTGTGTCAATGAGAAAAGTCGTGTCCTTTGCGTTAATGTTCGCGGTTCTAATGTCTGTAGTGATCTCCCGCGTCAGCGTCGATTCGACGGCCTCCAGCGACTCGCAGGTCACTTATGCAGGCGATCAGATATTGGTCAAGTTTAAGGCGGAGACCGGGGCCTTCGTATTAGCGCAATCCGGAACAAGCGACTCGCTGCTCGGAGAAGGCACCAGCACCGCGGCTCTGTCGCCGGCCGAACTCGATGGGTCATATGTCATAAATCTCAACGGCAAGATGTCCGTTGAAGATGCGGTGGCCCAGGCCAGTAAAGACCCGAGAGTCGAATATGCCGAACCGAACTTTCTCTGTTACAAAACCGACACGACGCCAAACGATCCGTTCTTCGGCGAGATGTGGGGATTGAACAACTCCGGACCATCCACAAGCTCAGTAAAGGCTGGAGCCGATATCTCTGCGATCCGCGCGTGGGATCTCACCACCGGCAGCGAAGCCGTCGTCGTCGCAGTGATCGACACCGGCGTGTACCTGCAGCACGTAGACCTCGCGTCAAATGCGTGGGTGAACCCGCGTGAAGTTCGCGGCAACGGCCTGGATGATGACGGCAACGGTCTGGTCGACGATGTGAACGGGTGGAACTTCTTCGCCAACAACAATCATGTCTATACCGATGCATCCGCCGATGGCCACGGAACGCACGTGGCCGGAACGATCGGCGCCGTCGGAAACAACGGACTGGGTGTAACCGGAGTCGCCTGGCAAGTGAAGCTGATGTCTCTCAAGTTTCTGGACAAAACGCCAGGCGCAATTGATGGAGCCGTTCGGGCGATTAACTATGCGATCGAACAAAAGCGCCGCGGAGTGAATGTGAAGGTGATCAACGCCAGTTGGATTTCGTCAGGCGATTCACGAGCGTTGCACGATGCCATCGCGGCTGCGGGCACTGCAGGTATTCTGTTTGTATGCGCAGCGGGCAATGGTGGCGCAGACAGCATCGGTGACGACAATGACGGCTCTCCGACCTTTCCGGCTTCGTGGACTGATCTCCCGAGTCTGATTTCGGTCGCCGCCCTCGATTCCGGAGACAACCTGGCCCGCTTCTCGAACTACGGACGCACGTCCGTCACTGTTGCGGCTCCTGGTGTCGACATACTGAGCACCTACCCTCCGGATGGCTCCTCGGCGAGCGACTCGTACGCTTATATGGAAGGCACCTCGATGGCCACTCCACATGTGACGGGAATCGCCGCGTTACTGGCGGCGCGCTATCCCGCGCTGGTTCCTGCCGAGATAAAACAGCGCATAATTGCAACCGTCCAACCGCTGCCAGGCCTTGTTGGCAAAGTAAACGCCTCGGGTCGTGTGAACGCATACAACGCGCTCAGCAACTCGATCCCGGGAGCGGAACGTCCGTCGATCAGCGCACTCGAGACCACAGCCAAGAGTCTGGCAGTATCGGGCCTGGGCTTCGTCGGCGCAGCAATGATAGTCGAGGTCAATGGAGTTGCTCTGCCTTCACCGAAATACGACAACGCCTCCAGGCTGGTGAACGGCACCTACACCAGAATGACCCTCAAACTCAGCAAATCGGAGATGAAGAAGATGTTGCCGATGGGGTCGCAGGTGATGATGACGGTGTTCAACACCGTGACCGGTCAGCGTTCCGCAGCATTTTCGTTTACCAGGAACTAGTGCCGCTCGGTGATAATCGTGGAATGTGAGAGAGGAGCCTTCTTTGAGGCTCCTCTTTTTTCGTTTTGACAGTGTTGGAAGCGTGAACCCGAGAGAAGGGGTCCCTGATTTCGCGAATCGCACTGAATATCACGAATGATTCGTGGCAAATCGATGGATTCGGGTGATTCGTGAGGTTCGGCGCCGCGCGCTTTCTACTGTCACCTTTTTACTGCGCCTGCCCATGGCTTCAGTCGGCGTTTCCAGCCAAAACTCACAGCTTTCACTCTCTTTTCGTGTGGCACCTCTCTTGCAGATACCCAAGGCGATTCCAAAGGCAGGTGGCATTATGATGGATACGCACAACGACGATACGCATAACTCAGAGACGGTCGCGATCAAAGCCTGTTGCGCTTGCGGAACAGGGCTTATGGAAAGCAATAAGTTCTGCCGCAACTGCGGTGTGCGACAGTCCGCTCAGTTTGCTCAGCTTGCCCCCAGCGATGCGTTGAGCGCGGCCGCCGAAACCGTGACAGACCTCCCGCTCCTATCCACTGCGGACGGCTACCACCCGGTGTCGGGACCGCTGGTAAAGGCGGTGGTCGCAAGCGTCTCATCCCGAGATACGGCTCCCCTTCATGGCCGCCTGCTGAAGAGCAGCATACTCGCCCTGATCTCGATTCCGATCTGGATAATGATCGTTCTCCTGTCGCCGATAGATGCGTACGTTGCCGCGCGGACCTTTTCGAGGGCGATTCAATGACCCATCTGGAACAAGCCTCAATTAACGCGATAAGCACCCTTACGCCACCCCGGTCGATAGTCTCAAGAGATGAGACCGGGGAAGCTGCCAGCCGCGTGGGGCGCACGCAGCTCTTACGCCTCGTGGCTCCCACCGGTGATCAAAAGGGTCTGAAGACGAGTTTCAGGTCAGCCGTGCGATCACAGACGAGCCTGCTGGCTCCGGTCGAACGCGTCTGTTTGACGTGGCTCGCCCAGCGTATGCCTGCGTGGGTCATGCCGGACCATCTAACCCTGCTCGGTCTCGCGGCGATGTTGATGGCGGGCGTCTGTTACGCGCTTGCCGGCTGGTGGCCGCCATTTCTGCTGATTGCGAACATCTGGCTGGCGGTCAACTGGTTTGGCGACAGTCTGGATGGCACGCTGGCGCGCTTTCGGGACAAGCAGAGACCGCGCTACGGATTCTATGTCGATCACATAGCCGATGCGTTCGGAACTCTGTTCATCATGTGCGGCCTTGCGATGTCGGGTTACATGTCGTGGGTCGTGGCGCTTGCTGCGCTCGTAGCGTACTCGCTGATGTCGATCAACGTGTATCTGGCTACCTATACGATCGGCACATTCAGGCTCTCGTTCTACAAATTCAGTCCGACGGAGTTGAGGATACTCCTGGCAGCGGGGAACACGGTTGCCTTGTATCATCCGACCACGCGACTGCTGGGTGGGACCCATCTCTTCTATGATGTCGCCGCCGTTATCGCGACCGCCCTGGTTGTAATGATCACGATAGCCTCGGTGGCGCGAAACACCCTGACGCTCTATCGCGCGGAAAAGGTCTGAACGGCCGGGCGAATCGGAGTCGAGAGCTTGAAGAGCAAAGAGAAAAAGGGATTATTACATCGATGGTTCAGGTTCAGCGCGGTGGGCGCAGCCGGGATAGCAGTGCAGGCCGCTACGCTCGCCCTGCTGTTGCGAGTCGCCGGACTGCACTATCTGGCCGCGACTGCGATTGCGGTGGAAGCATCGGTGCTTCACAACTTCGTCTGGCACCGGCGGTGGACCTGGGCGGACCGGCGGAGCGGCAATACCTCGGCTATGTTGCTGAGGTTCAATCTCACGACTGGAGCCATGTCGATCATTGGCAATCTGGTTCTGATGGTCGTCCTGGTAGGCGGAGTCGGGTTGGCTCCATTTGTGGCCAACATGGTGACGATTGCGATCTGCTCGTTGATCAACTTCGCATTGTCGGACAGATTTGTGTTTGTGTGAAGAGGAAAAGGAAATGCGAAATTCGAAATGCGAAGTGCGAAATTCGAAATGCGAAGTAATTCGAAGTGCGAAATGAACTTCGAATTTCAGAGTTCTTTTGACTGCTTGACCTTCCAAATCTAAGCACCAATGTCCACCCTCCGAACTTCGCATTTCGCATTTCGCATTTCGCATTTCCAAAACGGGGAGCGAAGGTTCCCACCCTCGCTCCCTTGAGTTGTGCTGCGAGCAATGCCCTCTCTACGGCCTCCCCGGCGTGTCAGTCACCGTGAAGCGCTCGAATCGTCGTCTGGTCGGGGCGATGCTCTTCGCCTGGATCGACGATTGGCGTTACTGGCTTGTCACCCTGACATCGTCGACCGCAGCCTCTACGAGACTCGCCGTTCCGGCATCGGCAGCCTCTATCAGGATCCTCACAGTCTGACCGGCGAAGGCGTTCAGACTCACACTGGTTGAAGCAAAGGCCCCGTCCACGTTCACCGCGGCCCCCAGCCTCTGAAAGACGGTAGTTGTCGTTGTCCCGCTTACGATCCTCACTCTCAGGAAGTCGGCGCTCGTCGCGTTAGCTCCGTGAGCGAGGTAGGAGCTGAATGACAGCGTGAGAGTGCCGGTCGCGGGCAGCGTGATCAAGGGCGAGCGGATCGAAGTTACGCCGCCGTCGACGTCATTGACGCCGGCCGATGCGCCAGCCAGTCGCCCCGTCACCAGGTCGTTGACGCCGCTCACGGTCGTGCCGAGCTGCTTCGCACCATTGGACGTAGTAGCCTCGGGATTACCTCGCTCCCACTGTCCCGTCGTCGCTGTATCGGTTCCGCTCGGGTTGGTCACCCATCCCAAACTGGTTTCGAAGTTATCAAAGAAGACAACAGTAGCTCCGCCGCCCCCGCAATCTGCCGGGACATCGGTCGCCGCGTTGTGAGTGGTTCCGTTGTTGCCTGTTGCCGACACGCCCATTCCATGACGCGCGAAGACCGTCCAGATTCTGCATCTGTTCGCGCCGGCGTTCAGGCTCTGGTCAGCCTGCAGAATGCCGTCGCGCGCGTCCAGGAAGGATGGGCCGCAAGGCGTGAACTTCATGCCATTCAGGACCAGGCTGTCCGAAAGCGCAGCGCCCAGTTCGTTGCGCAGGTCCCACAGGGCCGCGGCCCAGACCTCGCCGTCCCTGTGGACCTCGAAGCCGCCTACGCCCAGGTCCGCATATGAATCGTGAACCGGATTCGCCGGAACCGTGTAGGCGGCTCGTCGAATACCGCGAGTCGTATTGTTCGCGACATACTCGCCTACCCGCCCGTCGTTGTAGAACGTGATGGCCCAGTAGTCGGACCAGCCCTCGCCCATCGCGCCCGCCTGGGTTCCTCCCAGACAGCTCGTGTTGGCAGGACCTCCCACCAGGCGATTCGAAACGCCGTGACCAAACTCATGCATCACTACGTCCCCATCCTGCGAGCTGTCCCGGTCATCGTTTAGAGCAGTCGTGCCAAGCGTGAAGAGGAACTGCTGCATTCGCGGACGGCTGCCCTCGGGCGGCGTGGAAAAGTTTGCATTGTTGGTTCCCGAGCCGTCCTGACACTCTGCCCTGACCGAATCGTTGCCGGTTCCGCCCCGGCCGAAGTTGTTAGTCTGGAAATTGCCGGCCGCTTCCGTGAAGCCCAACCGATAGGTGAAGTCGTGAATGAGATTCACGAAGTAGAAGAGGTTAGTAACTGAAGCCGGCCGCTGAGTGCGCGGGTCCACGCCCGTTGCGAAGGGGAAGGTGAAGTCTTGTGTCGCAGACGACGCGTGGCCGTTGGACAACCCCGCCGTGTTGTTCGGGTCGGGTGCATTGTTGGCATCGGTATCGAGATACGCTTCTACGTTGTTGCCCGTTGTCACTGTCGAGGTGCCCATCCATCCGGCGGCGGTGTTGATCGTCGTGTCGCCGACAAAGGATTGAATCGTGCGTACCCCGGCGAGCGGGCTCTCAGTGAACACCGTGCCCTGAGCAACATCGGAGTAGAGGTTGTAGCGGAACAACAGCTCTCCGGTGTTGGCGTCAACACAGATCTCGTACCATTCGGTTGGACTGACATCGAGGAACGAATGCCAGGCTAATGCTTCTTCCGGCTCTCGATCCTCCAGGTAGACGATGCGCAGATCGGAAATAACGTTGTCGTAGCTTGATCCTACGGGGTTCGCGAAAATCGAGCGCCCCCCGCGAGTAGTGCGAGTTTCAAGAGCTTCAAACGACGAAGGGACCGGCTTGCCGGCATACTCGAATGCCTTCGCGAGGCCCTCTTCTTCCGACAGGGCCGTCTTTGTTTTCACCTTGCCGTCAGGGATGACCCATCCTTCGTTCACCGACAACACCTCGCCGTTGTCACTGATTGCAACCTGGACGTGTCCGTGGAAGACGGTGATGTTGCTGATGGTCTGTTCATAGTTGAGGAAGGTGGCGCGGGTGTCATTATCTTCGCTCTCGAGTTTGAGTCTCCGCACGTCACGCCGCGTCAGACCGAAGACGTCGCTGTTCTCTGACAGGAAACCGCGAGCGATGTCGTCGGGCGATCCCTTGGAGGACGCGGTAAGAGCGCCGTTGGAGTTGAAGAAGACACGGGGAACACCAGCTTCGTTGAGCCGGGCCTGCAGCCCCTCGCCTGCCGATCCCATCTTTGAGCGAAATCTCTCGATTGAGGCGAGGCGATCTCGCGTTCGGGGTGTGTTGGCAGTGATTGCCAGATCGGGGCCTGCCGGGTCCCGTCTGATGTCAAAGTCAGGCATGGCCGCGTCAATGCGCCTCGCTTCGGCGCTAACCGGCTGGTCTGAAGGCGGTGTAATACTCCGGGCGCCGCTGACTCGAATGGATGCCGCCGACTCCAGAACGAGAATGGCGGCCAAGCACATTACTATTTTTGTGCGCATATCTATCTCATACTCCTTTCAGTCTTGAGCGGTACAAACGCACGACAGGTTGCTTCGACCTGCCGCGTAGGAGGTGAATAGGCGGAGCACATTGAACTTTTTCGCAGGCTGGGACCCTGGCCAGTCGGCGGCCCCGATGGCTGAGCCGATGGCATGCCCACCTCGACATTTCGCCGAGAGCGCTAAACGACTGCGGCATAGCTGGAGACCGCGGCGCCTTTGGGGGGCCAGAAGAGTCGCCTGACGGAAAAGCTGTTCTACTGTAATGCCTTATTTCTGATTGACGACGACGGCTGGCGTATGAGCAGGTGGAACAATGCTACGCCGAAGTGCGACCGCCGACTCTGCACCCTTTTCGACCGACAGTACGATAAGGCAATGGGTGCTGGCCACCAAAAAGACAGGTGAGCCGTCCCCTCTTGATCTGCACTACCATCCTTAGAAGATCTTTTTTTCTTGTCACGATCGCGAGGAGGCCGCTATTGAACCATACCTCTCGAAGGCTGTCAAGAAAGTTCAGTTTTTAGTTTTAAGTTTTGAGTCTCCAGTTTCGAGATACGGTTTCGTGTCTTATTGGTAGAATCCGATTTTCGGGCATCCTGCCAGGGGAAAATCTGAAAAATGTAGAGCTGAAACCGAAAACTGAAACTGGCTCCGTTTGACAGTTCTTGGCCGAACGTTGTACATGAGTTGGATATCGACAGGCGAGTTATCGTGCTCAGTTTTTCAACCTTGCATAACGAAAGGCTAAAAACTGAAGACTGAAAGCTGGGCTATGGTCCTGGAACTTAAGCTGAATAGTCTTGCAGCGAGGATCGCGCTTCTGCTTGGGGCGCTCGGCGTCTCGGCGCTGCTGTTTACTTTGACCATCTCCAACTTCATCACCGGCACCCTCGCCGATGATCGAGTGACGGTTAGTCGGGACCTCCTGGCTTCGGCGCTTGGCTACTTCCCGAATTCGGGCCGCCTGCAGGGTAGACTCGCTGAGGCCGAACTGTTGGAGCGGAATCGCGATCTCGCTCGCGCTCTAGCGGCCGCCGAGCAATCGATCAACCTGTCGCCCTTCGACTATTCGCACAGGCTCACGCTGGCGGCCGTCAGCGAGGCGCAAGGCGATCGCGTGGCAGCCGAAGTGGCGCTCAAGGAAGCGGTGAAGCTTGCGCCCAACAACATCGACGTGCACTGGCGATTGGCAAATGTCCTGGTGAGGGAGGGGAAGCTCGAGGAGTCGTTAAGCCAGTTTCGCATCGCTACGTCGGCGAATGACTCGCTCCTCCCGGGAACGCTCGACCTAATCTGGCGCTTATCAGGAGGCAATCCCCTCGCGGTGGACGCGGTCACCGGCCCCAACGCGAAACACAGGTTGGTGCTGGCGCGCTTCCTTCTAAAGATGCGCCGGCTGCCCGAATCCGCGGAGGTCTTCCGCGGGCTGAATCGAAACGCCCAGTTGGCCAACGCTGAGAGCGGCGCTTTTCTAAATGAGCTCATCCAGGCTGGAGGTCTGAATGTAGCGCGGGCGCTGTGGATGGACCTGAGGGGTGCCGACCCTATCGCGGCCGCTTCTGGCTCGATCTGGAACGGCGGCTTCGAGTCCGACATACTCCGCGACTTCTCACAGTTCGATTGGAACATCGCGCGAAGCGAATACGCCCGCTTGACCGTGGACACGTCCGCGGCACACTCGGGCGTGCGCTCCTTGCGAATAGATTTCGTAGGCCGCGACACCACCAGGCTAAATGGGGAGATCAGACAGATGGTCCTCGTTTTGCCGGGGGCGCGCTATCAGCTCGAGTGCTATGCAAAGAGCAGCGGCCTGATAACTCCCGAAGCTCCGCGATTAGTCGTGATCGACCGTGGGTCGAAGGAACTGGCTGCATCGAGTCCCCTGCCGGCTGAATCCACCGATTGGCAAAGGGTTGTGGTCGAGTTCACAGCGCCGGCCGCCGTGGGGGGCGCGTCAGTGGTCTACGTCACGCTTCAACGAATTCCGAGGTATTCGTATGACGAACCGACTCGAGGGACTTTGTGGCTGGACGACTTTGCTTTGAGCAGAAAGTAGGATTTAGGATCTAGGATCCAGGATCTAGGGGAAGGATTTAGGATCTAGGAAGTCCGAGGTGCGGCGTGAGTTTCTGAGGTGTGATTTCTCAATCCTAACTCCTAAATCCTAATTCCTAGATCCTATCCTCCGCTAGATCCTAGATCCTAAATCCTAGATACTTCCCCCTAAATCCTAGATCCTCCTATGAAACGTATTGAGACTTCATTTCCGGGCGTGCTGCTGATAGAACCCACGGTTAGGCGTGATGACCGAGGCTTCTTCTTTGAGAGCTATAATCAGAGAGACTACAGCGAGCTGG